>JBCBST010000026.1:0-31967 GCA_039819115.1 Bacteroidota bacterium | reverse complement strand
CCAGGAGAACACGTTCTTCGTAAAAACGTCGGAGTTTACCTTTTGCAGGTTGCAGCTATGAAGCCCATTGCCGTAACACGTGATGAAGTGGATGCCAGTGTGGTTGAAAAAGAATTGGAAATTGCCAAAGAGCAATTAATCAATGAAGGCAAACCAGAGCACATTGCTGAACAGGCTGCAAAAGGTAAACTCCGACGTTTTTACGAAGAACGTGTTCTCCTGGAACAAAAATTCGTGAAAGATAACGGCGTTTCTGTTAAAGAGTACCTTTCTCAGAACGGAGCACCACTGGCAAAAGCGTTTTATCGCCTCCAACTTGGCGAAAACGCTTAACCAATTTTTGATTATGTTTAGGCCGTTTCTTTCAGAAGCGGCCTTTTTTTTGACTATAAACCAAAACTGACGACCGGTGAGTAATACCTATAAACGGATTCTGTTAAAACTAAGTGGTGAAGCGCTATTAGGAGAACAAGGCTACGGTATAGATAACAACACCATTACCATGTTCGCTAACGAAATACAGTGTGTTCAAGCCCATGGTGTGGAAGTAGCTATTGTAATTGGAGGGGGAAACATTTTCAGAGGAGTAAAAGGCGCCAACCAGGGCATGGAAAGAGTTCATGCAGATTATATGGGAATGCTGGCCACCATGATCAACTCGATGGCATTGCAGGATGCCCTGGAACAAAAAGGTATCCAAACCCGCCTGTTAAGTGCCATACGAATGGAAGCCATTGCAGAGCCCTATATTCGCCGTCGCGCTGTGCGACACCTGGAAAAGGGACGGGTTGTCATTTTTGGAGCCGGTACCGGGAACCCTTATTTCACCACGGACACCGCTGGTTCGCTACGTGCTATTGAAGTAGAAGCCGATGTGATTTTGAAAGGCACACGGGTGGATGGAATTTATGATGTGGATCCCGAAAAGAATCCAGATGCTAAAAAATTCGATACCATCACTGGCGATGAAGTATTGAAACGCCGGTTGAATGTAATGGATTTAACGGCTTTCACCTTATGCAGAGAGAACAAAACCCCGATTGTCGTATTCAACATGAATAAACCGGGGAATCTGGAAAAACTGGTTTGCCAGGGAGAGGCCGTCGGTACGAAAGTTGTTTGGGAATAAGACCGGCTCCACATACTAATGCTCGTGGGTATGATCCCCATGAGCATGCTCAAAATTAGTTTTAAACATCCCCTTACTAAAGGAATTGTTTACCGTACCGGAATGACAGGCGATCATCCAGGGATAGGAATCCGTGATGTAATACCCATACTGTCCGTTCACCGTCATACCATTGCATGCATCTAAATCGCCGGCATCGGTAAACTCATAATCATCAATATAGGTACCATCGTAGACTCCACCCGGATCAGAACTATCGGGTCCCGGTCTGTTTCCATTCCTCAATGTATATCCCGATATCGCTTTTCGAACCGTATTTGTTTGTTCGTCAAAAAAGTAGGATCCAAATACCGGAAATCCATCCGCAGCAAAACCAATGACGGGAGAACCCTGGTCGCCGGGATTATCATCGAACATGGCATTTGGATTGCCGTGATAATGGTATGTACCATCGGGTTGGGTATGGGCATTATTTGCATCTGCTCCAAATCTGCTCTCCACTCCTAACGGGTCTATCAACCATGCATCATTTACGGTACATCCAATGGCAACATTACCGCTAGCATCCGCCATTTGATCATCAGGACGATAACATCCGGCAGAAAGCATATCAACCACTACACCGTTCAACATAATAGCGTCGTAAAATCCCTGCGAAAGACTGGTTGCCTGTGGAGCTGATTCCGGGGTTTTCATTACTGTGAATATGCGTTCTACTTCCCGTACCGGTGTTGCAAATCGGGCGGACTGATCGTTAAAATCGTGGTTTGGAATTCCGTTTACTGCTATGGTGCATGACGATTCTGAATCTGTTACTTCAACATTTCCCTCAAAATTGACCGTGTTTTGAATGTCCTCTACCAAAGAGAAATAGCGTTCTGCAAATGTACTGCAGTCGCCACTGTTGTTGGTAAAAACAGCATCTGTTATATCTACGCGTTGAGTTTCTGTATTTGTTCCGGAACTGTCGTCGGAACTACAATTGGTCAGAGCTAACACTACCAGCACTAACCATAGGGGCTTGTACGTATTCATCATCCTGATTTTAGTGATCCATTGACAACTTAGACGCTACCTGTGCCCAAGGCTTGTGCTTTAACCCTCCCGTTCTTGTAGCCATGCACTGCTTTCAATGGGTAATGCGCCAAATAATTAAGAATTAAGACCAGCTTTTACTAACTTCTTGGGGTTAAAAATCAGCCATTTCACCATTTAAACGACGAATTAGCTATGATTTCAGAAGCCTTACAGGAGATTATTGACGAAGCGGATATGAAGATGGACGATGCTATTCAGTTTCTGAAAAAAGAACTATCACATATCCGCACTGGTAAAGCAAGCCCTGCACTAATTTCTGGCGTTACTGTAGAATATTATGGCGCACAGACACCATTGCAACAATTAGCTAATATAAGTGCTCCCGAAGCGCGACTTCTTATGGTTTCCCCCTATGATAAATCGGGCATTGCTGATATTGAAAAAGCCATTATGGCATCGGGTTTAGGACTGAATCCAAGCAACGATGGTGATGTGATTCGAATACCCCTTCCCATTCTTACTGAAGAACGACGCCGGGAGTTAGTGAAACTAACCAAAGACATCGGTGAGAAAGCCCGGATCAGCATTCGGAATAGCCGCCGGGAAGCTAACGACTCCATAAAAAGAACAGTAGACAGCGAGTCGCTTCCGGAAGATTCTAAATTTGAAGCAGAAGAAAACGTGCAAAACGTCACCAATATGCATATTAAGTCGGTTGACGAAATGCTGGCACATAAAGAAGATGAAATTATGACGGTGTGACCTGCAGGGTACCACCAGCTGGTAGCATTGCCCGAGGGCAGTGCTCTCTGAGTAGGGAGTTGGATGTATATTTCTGAATTACAATTACAGGGATTTAAAAGCTTTGCCCATAAAACTAAAGTAAAATTTGATAGTGGTATCACCTCCATTGTGGGTCCTAATGGCTGTGGTAAATCCAATATCGTTGATTCTTTGAGATGGGTACTGGGGGAGCAACGACCTTCGTTGCTTCGTTCTTCCGCTATGAGCAATGTCATCTTCAACGGAACCGCTCAGAAAAAAGCCCTTGGGATGGCAGAGGTGTCCCTCACCTTTGTAAATGATAAAGGTATTCTCCCCATAGAATATAGCGAGGTTACCATTACGCGACGCCTGTACCGTTCCGGAGAAAGTGAATACCTGATCAATAATACTCCATGTCGCTTAAAAGATATTATGGAGTTATTCATGGATACCGGTATGGGATCGGATGCCTATTCTGTGATTGAGCTCAAGATGGTAGAAGAAATTCTGAATGATAAAAATAACGACCGGCGCAGGTTATTTGAGGAGGCGGCTGGAGTAACTCGCTACAAAGACCAAAGGAAGAAGACCCTACGCAAACTGGATGAAACCCGTAAAGATCTACAGCGGGTAGACGATTTACTGATTGAGCTGCGTAAAAAAACACGGTCTCTTCAGCTGCAGGCCGAAAAAGCGGAAAAAGCGAAGGTTTACCGGGACGAGTTAATCCTGTTGGACCGGGCATTAACCCTGCATGATTATCAGCATATACAGAAAGAGCTGGAACCACTGCTTACCCGTATTGAGCAGGCCGAAAAGGAAAAGCGGAAAGTAAGCTCCGAGACGGAACGACTGGAAGAGGCCGAGGATAAAGCCCGTCTTCAGCTTTCCGGGAAAGAACAGGCACAAGCCGAAGCTCAGCGGCATGTAAGCCAGCTGCATAATGCCATCCGGGAAGCAGATACCAGTATTCGTATCACCGCAGAGAAGATACAAAACGAGCAGAAGGTCATTGAACAATACAAAAAGGATATTGAACAGGGAGAGGCTGATCTTACTGAACTTGCACAGTTATTGGAAACCAGTCGTTCCCGCCTTGATACGTTTGATGAGGATTTAGATAAATCATTCCGCGCACTCGAAGAATCAAAAAAGGATTATGCGCTTATCCAACAGCAATATAACCGGGAGCGCAGCGAGGTGTATGAAGCTGAAGTTCAGCTTAGTGCTTCTAATAACGAACTGAATCAGTTACAGGCTAAGCGTATTAAAATTGAATCCCGTTTAGAAAATACCGAAGGCGATTTACAGCGTATCAACAATGAAATTGTGGATCTGAACGACGAGATCGACAATCTAAACGGTGAACAAAAAATGGTTGAGGGTAACCTGGAGGGATGGGTTACCGAGCGGGATGAGCTCGAAGCCGAATTAGAACAGGCCCGGGATAAACGGGAAGGGTTTGCTCAAAAACAAAATGAGATTAAAGACGAGCTTCGCGGGCTAACCAGTAAAAAAGAATCCATTGAAGCTGAAATAAGATTATTAAATGAGCTGTCGGCTTCTAATGAAGCATTCCCGAACAGTGTAAAGTATCTGATGGATCATCATCGATTCAATATCAAAGGCATGGCAACCATCTCCGATATCTTTGATACCAATGAGCAACATGCAGTCGCTCTGGAATCCGTTTTAGGTGATGTATTAAACTACATTGTAGTCCCTACCACCGGCGAAGCTCAAAAAGCAGCTGACTTACTTAAGAATAATGACAAAGGGCGGGCAACATTTGTACCGCTTGATCAGCTATCGGCAACCTATCCTGTTACACCGAACGGTCTCTTTGACCAGGTAAAAACGAAAAGGGAATATCTTGCCCTGAAACAACTTCTATTGGGGCATATCCTGGTTTTTGACGGGTTAGAAGAGGCCATGGAGGCAGCACGCCAACAAGGTATTACTTGTGTGACCTATGCAGGCGAGGTGGTTACTCATCAGCGTTTTATTCAGAGTGGAAGCAAAGGCAAGAATACCGGCATCCGGGTTGGGTTGAGAGACAAAATTGAAAAACTGGAGCAAGAACAGGCACGGGTTGAAAAGGAAGCCGCCGGTTTGGAAACATACCTGGATCAAATCCAGGAAAAACACCGGAAACTGGACTTAGGGAAAATCAGTCAGCTTCTAAAAGAGAAGGAGCAGGAAGTACGACGGGCTGAGCAAGCCATTCATAGCATGAGTTCTAAAATCCAGGTTTATCAGAAGAATATTTCGGAGCTGGTAAACCGAAAGGATTATCTGACCAGTACGGAAGGTACTGCACAGGAAGAGCTGGCCTCCATCCAGCCCCGTCAGAAAGAACTCCAGGCTAAGCTGTTAAAACTGGATGACCAGATAAAAACTAAAAAAGCGTTGTTGTCTGATTTGGAGGATGACCGTGCGCTTGCTCAAAGCCGGTTTAATGATGCCCAGTTAAAGCATCAGGACTTTAAGAATAAAGTCGATAATCTTGAGAAAGATGTAAAACGCGCCCAATCGGGAATCGATAGTGTGGAATCGCGTATTGAACATCGCACCCGAATGATGAATGCCAGTACGGCAAATATCACCCAATTTCAGGTATCAGTACTTGAGTTAAAAGAAAAGCTGAAACATAATCAGGAGCTTAAAACAGAAGCCGATGTGGCCCTTGAACAAGCCCAGCATGCAGCAGCTGTTGAACGGGGAACTATCAATGATATGGAAAAACAACTCCGTGAAGCGCGTCGGCAGCGGGAAGTGAATATGGAGTTGGTACACCATCTTTCGATGGCCAAAGAGAAAATGGACATGCAGCTTCAGGGGCTTTCTGATCACATCTGGGAGACCTACGGCATTTTGATGAAACAGGTAGACGAGCAACTTCCTGAGGACACCTCACCGGACGAAGCCAAACAACGGATTGGGTGGCTACGGCAAAAGTTAAACAACATCGGAGATGTGAACCCGCTGGCGATCGAAGAGTACAAAGAAGAAAAGGAACGGCTGGACTTTTACGAGGATCAGATCGAGGACCTTAACCAGGCGGAAAAACAACTACTGGATACGATAGAAGAAATCAATCAAACGGCTACCGAACGCTTTAACTCGGTGTTTGGAGAGATCAGAACCAATTTCCAGAAAGTGTTTAAAACCCTCTTTTTTGAAGATGACTATGCAGACCTGCTGATTGAGGAAGATGTGGAAGACCCGCTGGAGGCTAAAATTGAGATTAAAGCTCAGCCAAGAGGAAAACGCCCCTCGGGTATATCTCAGCTTTCTGGGGGAGAGAAGACGCTGACCGCGATTGCCCTCCTGTTTGCAATTTATCTTGTAAAACCGTCTCCCTTTTGCGTGCTGGATGAAGTGGATGCTCCACTGGATGACGCCAACATTGAACGGTTTGCCAAGATGATAAAGAGTTTCAGTACCGACACTCAATTCATCATCATTACTCATAATAAAAAGACCATGAGTAAGGCTGAAATGATGTACGGTGTCACCATGCCGGAAACCGGAGTGAGCCGTTTGGTGGGAGTGAAAATGGGAGAAGTTGGGTAGAGGTTTTTTTGAGAAAAAAGCCGATCACTTCTTCAAGAAAAATATGCTTCGCCGCATAGGTTTATTGAATTCCAATACCATTGTTCGTGTTATATAACCTGTCATGAGTGTGTCGAACAAAAAACGAATGTCCAAACTCAGCTAACGTGCCAAGAAAAGAATTTCAGATACCTGATATGTATAAGTCGCCGATTATCCGAAAGGTGAAAGAGGCGACTAAGATTACCGACCCGATGAAGAAAGACCTGACGCCAAGCATCCTTGATTTTGGTCCGGTCCGCTTTCTGGTTCCCCGTTTTTTTGGTTTTTGTTATGGAGTGGAAAACGCTATTGATATTGCGTATCGAGCCCTGGAGGAACAACCCGATAAAAATATATATTTGCTGAGCGAGATGATCCATAATCCTACCGTGAATGAGGATTTGCTTGGAAGAGGGGTTCGTTTTCTATTCGAAACAGATGCTACCCCACTTATTCCCCTGGATACCCTTTCTGCAGATGACATTGTGGTGGTTCCCGCGTTTGGTACCACACGCGAAATTGAGGAGCAGCTAAAAGCGAAAGGCATCAATCCCTATCAATACAACACAACCTGCCCCTTTGTGGAAAAAGTATGGAAGCGGGGTAAACAACTTGGAAAAAAGGAGTATGCTCTGGTTGTGCACGGTAAACACGAACATGAAGAAACGCGGGCTACTTTTTCTCAGAGTGCAGAGCATTCTGCGGTTGTTGTCGTCCTGAACCCGGACGAGGCTACCCTGTTGGGGGAAATACTGACCGAGCAGCGCCCTCTTTCTGATTTTGAAACCTACTTTGGCCATAAATCCACACCGGGGTTCAATCCACTTATCGATATGGAACGCTTCGGGGTTATTAACCAAACCACCATGCTGGCTACCGAAACCCAGGAAGTAATGGATATTCTGAAAGCGGCGGCTATTCAGCGCTATGGAGACAGCGACATCCTCGATCATTTTGCCGATACTTCCGATACGCTTTGCTACGCAACGAACGAAAACCAGTCAGCGACTCTGGCTTTGGCCGGAGCGGAAGCCGACCTGGCACTGGTTGTCGGAGGATATAACTCCTCGAACACCATGCACCTGGTTGAGATTTTAGAACACTCCTTCCCAACGTATCATGTTCGTGATGCTTCTGAAGTAAAGAACGCAGCTGAGATTCAGCATTTCGACCAGTGGAAAAAAGCGATCCTAACCACGAAAAACTGGCTACCGGATAACCAGCCACTTACAATAGGAATCACTTCCGGAGCATCCTGCCCCGATGTACTGGTTGACGAGGTTATGCTGCGGGTGCTGGAGTTTTTTGATGAAACACGGTCGGTTGAAGAAGTGATCGCACCCTTTGAGGAACCTGCATAAAAAAGCCTCTTTTTGGAGGCTTTTTTTCCACCAGGAAATAACCGGTTACTGGTTAATAAAAGGAACCGTAAGCACCATACCGTCTTCTTTGAATTCGAAGGTGGATTTATCGAATTTGGGCCTTGCCATCTTCGTCATATTGCTCATCCCAATGGGCTCTTTAGGAATGGGAGGAATACGACGTCGGTCTACTTTTCCGTTATCATTTCGATCCTGCATGATCATGGCTGCATAACTTCCAAAAGGCACATTCTCGAACGTATGGGTCAATGATGTCCCATAATCTTCAATTTTGATGCTGAAATCTGCTTTTAATGGATCGGATGGGAAACCTTCGTCATTGCTGAACAGGGCAATCGTGATCGGTCCTTCCTGCTTTTTAATTTCAGGAATCTCGATAGTCAGACTTCCGGTATCCACATTCAAAGGGAGCGCGGAGGTTGCATACAGGCTTACTATGAGGAGTATTGTTTTCATGGATTTTTGATGTTTTGATGAGTAGAATTAGTCTTATTGTTGTCGCAACAACAGTGTACATAACTTGCGTTCTTCAATTCGCCAATTAGACACGATTTTACGTCTGTTTTTTATAGGTATAAATAGCCAGGCTGTTAAACGTAACAGCGAGGCCAAACGTGTAGATAATCTCCATTTTGATATCACTAAGCCCGCTCCCTTTCAGGAGTATTTTACGGGATACAGAAATGATGTGGGCCAGTGGGTTGGGAATGGTAAAGTACTGAGCCCATGTAGGCATACTCTCGATAGGCGTAAATAATCCGCACATTAAAATGAAGACCAACACAAAAAAGAAGGCCACAAATATAGCTTGCTGCTGAGTATCTGCAAAATTGGAGATCAGTAATCCCAATCCAAGGACGGCAACAAGATTTAAAATGGCGTAACCGAACATGAGTATTAAACTCCCCTGGTACTGAATCTGAAAAACGAGCCTTCCCACCAGCAAACCTACTGAAAGCAACACCAGTCCAACACAAAGGAAAGGAATCAGCTTACCGGTAATCAATTCCCACTTCTTTATAGGAGTGACATTGATTTGCTCGATGGTACCCATTTCGCGTTCACGAACTACGTTCATAGCTGTAAGTACAATCGTTAGTAATGCAGCCAGTTCTGCTAAAATCCCGGGAACCATGAAGTCGGAATAGCTGAGTTCAGGGTTGTACCAATTACGCACCGAAATGCGAGTTGAACCTGAGCGGTAGGATCCCCCGGGCATCACAGCTTCTGTAAGGTCAGCGTTAAACATGCCAATAACAGATCTCAGGTATCCGGTACCAAGTGTTGCCTGTTGCCCGTTTATGGAATTGGCCAGTATCTGTAACTCCGGACGTTCTTTTCGGATAAATTTCTGCTCAAAATCGGCAGGAATTTCCAGTATAAGATCGGTTTCATCGCGTTGCATGATTCCTTCAGCCTCTGCTTTACTCTTTGAAAAAGCCGCAATAATAAACCGGTCGTTATAGTTAATTCTGCTTACCAGATCGCGTGAGCTTTCGCTGTAATCCATATCCACAATCACCACCCGAACATCTTTTACTTCGTTCGACGCTGCACTTGCCAACACAATGAGTTGGATGATGGGAAGCACCGTCATCATGAACAGTATGGGCTTGTTCCGAAATATCTGGATGAACTCCTTTTGTACGATAAATGAAAGGGTACGCATGGTTTACTCCAGCCTGATTTTAAAATTTCGATAGCTACCAAACAGGAACAAGGCAGTCATCAGCGCCAGAATGCTAATCTCAAAAGCTACAAAACCAAAGCCTGTTCCGCGTAGCATTACGCCTTTCAGGATGCGGATAAAATAGGTAGCAGGCACTACACGGCTGATGATCTGCAGAACTTCCGGCATACTCGCAATGGGAAAAATGAACCCGGAAAGCAGCATGGAAGGCATCATCAGCCCCATCAACGAACGCATCATTGCATCTTGTTGGGTCGTGGAAACAGTAGAAATTAAGGTACCTAAAGCGAGGGCAGTAACCACATACAACAAACAGGTGGAAAGCAATAAGGTCATTCCGCCAAGTACGGGAACATCAAACACAAAGTAGCCGATCACTACAACTAGAATGGCATTTATGAACGATAACAATGCGTAAGGAGTCACTTTTCCGAGAATGATGAGAAACGGATTCAGAGGGGAAACCAACAGGATTTCCATCGTGCCTAATTCTTTCTCGCGGGCAATGGTGAGCGAGGTCATCATGGCAGATATCATCAACAAGATAAACGCAATGGTACCGGGTATGAAGTTGTACGCCGATATAAGCTGGGGATTGTAGAGCATCCGGGTCTCAACACCAATTTGGTAAGCACCGGCCGTAAATCCCGCCTCTTCCCTGCGGAAATCATTAATCATGGCTGTGATATACTGAACCAATGTGCTTGCATTGTTTGGGTCTGAACCATCCGCAAGAAGCTGGATATTCATATCAGATCCGCGATACAACTGTTCTGAAAAATCTTCCGGTATAACCAATACCAGTTTTGTTATCCCACTTTTAAACCCATCTTCAATCAATGATTCTGAGCGGATCAATCCCTCCACCTGTATGTTACCCGAGCTTTGAAGATGCTGCACAAGTTTCATGGAAGCCTGGTCGCCCGCGTGATCGAGCACATGAATAGATGCGTCCCTAAACTCATTAGTTATGGCATATCCAAAAATCATAACCTGGGCAATGGGTACCCCAAACAGAATGAACAGGGTTCTACGATCACGAAGGATGTGATAGACTTCTTTCCTGACAAATGCTTTAAATACGTTGATCATGCCGATGTTCCTGCATTCATTCTCTGGCCAGTTTAAGAAACACATCGTCCATAGAAATTGCCGAAAACTCCTCCTTAAGTGCTTCTGGGGTATTCAGGGCCTCGATTTTACCCGCCACCATAATGGATACCCGATCACAGTATTCAGCTTCGTCCATATAATGTGTAGTGACAAAAATCGTACGCCCTTGTTCGGAGACCTCGTAAATGGTTTCCCAAAACTGTCGCCTCACTTTTGGGTCCACACCCCCGGTCGGTTCATCCAAAAAGACAATGTCTGGTTCGTGGATCATGGATATAGCAAAAGAAAGACGCTGTTTCCAACCCAGTGGGAGGGCATCCACCAATTGATTCTTCACTGTCTGAAGGTGTAGCTCCTGCAGTATGCTTTGGGTTCGTTGTCTGATCAAACGATGACTTAGCCCGTAAATACCGGCATAGAACCGAATGTTCTCCTTTACTGTCAGATCTCCATACAAACTAAACTTTTGGCTCATATAGCCGATTCTCTTTTTGATCTGCTCAGACTGGGTATTAATATCAAAACCAGCAACGGTACCGGAACCAGAGGTGGGTTTACTTAACCCGTTCAGCATTTTTATGGCGGTCGTTTTACCAGCGCCATTAGCACCCAGGAATCCAAAGATCTCTCCTTGCTCTACATGAAAAGAGATGGAGTCAACGGCAGTAAATACACCGAACTTTTTAGTGAGATTTTGAACATTGATGACTCGGTTTTGAAGCATAACGGAACCTATATCGTTAACCCGAACTCAGGTCAAGAAATACATCTTCAACCGTAGCTTTGATTTGTGAAATCTGTACCTCTCCGATCTCTTCCTTAAGAGAGTTCACCAGTTCATCCGTCAAAAGTTGCCTGTTGGTGGTCAGATGTAAGCTATCGCCAAACGGAAGTACTGATTTGGTGTAGGTTTTGTCCCTCAGTATGGCTAAGAGACGGTAAAAGTTATCCGCTTTTACCGCATACAATGGATGTTGGTAGTCTTCAATAAGTTGTTCGGGCCGGTTTACGGTTAACAACTCGCCATCCTGCATAAGTGCAATTCGGTCACATAAACCCGCTTCATCCATATAAGGTGTGCTCACCAGAATGGTAATACCATTCTGTTTAAGCTGATCGAGCATCACCCAGAATTCTTTTCGGCTTACGGCATCAACCCCAGTGGTGGGTTCGTCCAGGAACAATACGGTTGGTTTATGTATTAACGCACAACACAGCGCTAATTTCTGTTTCATCCCCCCTGAAAGATTCCCTGCCAGACGCTTTTTAAAGGGTTCAAGCTGTACATAGATATCTTTTATCAGGTGATAATTCTCTTCGATCGTAGTGCCAAAAATGGTCGCAAAAAAGGAGAGGTTTTCCTGTACACTCAAATCCTGGTACAGAGAGAATCGCCCTGGCATGTACCCAACCTGCCTACGGATATCCTGGTACTGGTGAACCACATGGGCACCATCCACCCATGCTTCTCCATTATCAGGTAGCAGAAGGGTTACCAGTATGCGGAACAATGTGGTTTTACCGGCTCCATCCGGACCAATCAAACCAAAAAGCTCGCCAGGTTCCACGTTTAAGGAAATCTGGTTAAGGGCCAGGGTATCCCCATACGATTTTGATACCTTATCTACCAGAATGGCGCTATTTGTTTTGGCTTGATGCATTTACTCGTTGTCGAACATTACCTCACCGGGCATGCCAATTCTAAGTGTCCCGTTATTTGGTACTTCAATCTCTAACGCGTAAACCAGATCAACACGAGCTTCTTTGGTTTGAATGGATTCCGGGGTGAATTCGGCTTCTTCTGCAATCCAGCGGATTCGACCCGGGAGCTCTATGTATTCCTCTTCGTTCTTATCAATCAATACCCTGACTTCCTCACCAATTTGCATACCCTGCAACAGCTTTGCCGAGGTATATGCTTTAAGAATCATGGTGCTAAGGTCGGCTACTTTATACAAAGGCATTCCCCGGTTCACAAATTCATTGGCTTCAACAAATACCGTTAGTACGGTACCCGGAACCGGGTTAGTGACCATATGGTCTGATATACGCTGATTAATGACTGCTATCTGAGCTTTCATAGCTCTGCTCTCTGCTAAAATCCCGCGGTTTGTTATCTGAGTTTGCTCTGTTAATGAGGCGATTTGCCGGGATACCACCTCGATTTCTCCGTTGTAATCGTCGAGTTGTTTTTGGGTAGCTGCATTTTGATCAACCAGATTCCGCGTTCTGTTCCGCTCTCTTTCCAGGTTCTCTTTTTGTTTCTCTAACACCTCAATTTCTGACGAGGCATCTTTAATTTTCTCCTGGAGGGCCAATAACTGTGCCTCAACCAATCTTTTCTCCAGAAACAACTGGGCTGTATCTATGAGCGCAATACGTTCATTTTGAGTTACCATTTCACCCTCATTCAATCTGAACTCGGTGAGTACCCCCGTACCTTCTGCGCTTATCGTTATCGTAGTGGCTTCAAAATTACCATAGGCATCAGCGCTTTCCCCATTGGTACAACTCGTACAAACCAACATGCCTAAACAAGCTCCTAACGTATATAGATAGTTTTTCATTACAATTGGCCAAATAGAGTTAAATATTCAATGTTTTGGTTTAATCGCTGTTGAACCAGGAGTTCCAGACGGAGACGTGCAATCAATTCAGCATTGACCTGTTGTACATAGTCATTCGCGGTTAAAACTCCATTTTGAAGCTGAATTTCTGACTGGTTCAGAATCCGGGTTTGGAGAGCAACAATTTTTTCGTTGTTGGCTATGGTTTTGTCCAGAGCGTTGATGCGTTCCTTAAACTCTTTCTGCCTGGAAAGCACATTGAATTCAAACGTAAGTTTATCCAACTCAGTGTTTCGCATCTCCAGATTCAGAATCTGACGGTCCTGCCTGCTCTTTCCCCAATCCAGGATTTTCCAATTCAGCCGTACACCGATCAATCCGTATAAGCTCGTTTCTATTTCGTTGAAGTTAAGAGGATTGGGATAACCCACCCCTCCCTGACCAAATATACCTATGGTAGGTAATCGTCTGACCCTGGCCAATCTCTTCTGAGATTGATACAGCATTTGTTGCGCAACGAAAAACGATTGTTCCGGGCGGGTTATCGGAATTGCGTCCTCACCTGTATCGGCCTTAGGAAATATGAGTCTGGTCTCGGGACTTACCTCAAGACCGGTTAGTTTTGCGAGCACAGAAACAGGGGCCTTTATGTCGCCTTCCAGTTGATCTAAATCCGATTCCAGTTCCAGCTTCCTGACGTTCAGCTTGTTCAATTCACTTTCCAGCACCACACCCTGATCAAAGCGTGCTTGTACACTTTCCAGGGTTTTGTCCAGATTATCAATGGATGCTTCAATAATCTGGACCTGCTTCTTATTGGCTGTTATCGTAAAAAAAAGCACATTTACACGATCCTTCAACGTGCGTAAGTCCACGTTTAATGCTTCCTGATTCACGCGTTCCCGGGCCTGCTCTATCCTTCGCTGAGAAGCCGATACCCCACCATCAAATGCCAGGACCTGAACATCGAGGTAAGCGCGGAAGCTTTCCAGTGGAGCCTCTATGTTTAACGGAACACCGGGAATGCCTCCAATCTGAACGTTATCGGACTGAAGGATTCCTTCAGCAACCGCTTGTATGTCGGGGAGCCTGCTTCTTCTAATCTGAGAAAGGGTTATAGCCGATATTTCCTCCAGTATTTCGGCTTGATTTACTAAGGGGTAATGCGCCTGTGCTGAGGTATATGCCTCGGTAAGACTCAATTGAGGCACCTGTGCAAAACACCAGGTACTTATTACCAGCGGAAGAGAAAAAAGTATCAGGGTAAGGGTTCTCAAGGCATTAACTATTACGTTTAACCAAATGGTTAGTAATCTATAAAAAAATTTCACGGCGACAAAGCAGATCGAACAAAATCTTTAATGACCTGCTTTCTCTCCATCATAAGTGCACGATATTCCTGATCTCCGAGCTGAAATATATTTTTGAAAATGGGGCGTCCGACAAAAGGGAAGATGATCAATCCCATGATGTTCATCATGACCTGGCGTGGGTCGAACGTTCGGATCATTCCTGCATTAACCTCATCAGATATCTGTTGCATAAAGCGGTTGGGTTGTTCGACTTTCCTCATCCGCTCTACCATACTTGAAGCAACCTTCAGCCTTCGCTGAGACAATTCGTGCAGCAAAAATAGAGGAATGTGAGGCTGTTCTATGATATTATCCATATAGGCATCAACCAGACGTTCGATCTTCTCCATCACCGTACCATCGCCACTCAAAGCTTCAACCAAAAGTGGCATGATACCTTCCATAGCAGTAACCAGAATAGTTTCGAACAACAGGTCTTTACTTCTGAAATAATAGTGAAGCATGGCTTTATTGATATTCGCCTCATCTGCAATTTCCTGCATACGAGCCCCGTCAAAGCCTTTTGCAATGAATACTTTCTTTGCCGCCTCCAGTATTTGCCGTTCTGTTTCGTTCTTCACGCCGTAGTTCTCTTTTAATACGGCAGAAAATGAACGGTCTCAAGACCATTGTCAATAGTTTTTTGTTACACTCTCAACACATTTTGGGCAATCCAGCCACGGTTCACCCGGAATAGAGGGAAGTGCATCGGGGCTTTTACCCCGCTCAAAAACAGGCCGATACATAATTTCACCCTCAGCATGGGACGAACCGCATGCATGACAATTCACATCAGAAACAAGAGCCATCGGAGAATAACCAGCAATAATCCAACCGTCATGTCCGGAGTGTGATGCCAGGCTCTCGAGTGCCGCTCTTACGGTATACGATTTGTTTCCATTGTAATACCGTTCGGATAGCTCCTGAAGAAGAGTTACGGTCGCATCGTCGAGTGTGAAGTTAAGCCGCTTCACCGTGTGTCTCCACTTTGAGTTTGTCAGAAGTGCGATAGTTTGTCCAATGCCCTGCAATTAAAAGCGAACTCCCGATAAGAGTAATCACGGTTTCAGTCAGCTCTCCAATGTACGATCCGGCAATTAGTGCAATGGCAATCAGAACTACCCCGGTAAGCAATAATATGAATACTTTACTCCGGTGAATAGCATCTTTAACTGCGAACCATACCGTTGGGGCAATTAAAAGGAAAAAGAGGAGATGAATTAATTCTTCCAGCCAGCCATCAGAAGGGACCAGGGGCATGACAGAAATAAATAAAGGAAAAAATAAGCAATGTATCGCGCAGAGTATCGACAGGCTGATGCCCAGTCGATCCCAGCTGCGAATGAGATAAAACTTCAATGGAATACAGGATTTTAGTGTGTATAAATATACACACTGTTTATGGCATTAACCATACTCAATCATTGATCGAGCACACTAAAATAGGCCACTGCTTTGGGTTGGAAACTTCTTAGCCTGATGGGAATATCCGGCATAATCTGTTCCACATCGGGAGTTACAAACCCCGTGTTATCGTCAATAATTTCATTGTACGATACATATACCTCATACGGGTTCTGTCTTGAAATTTCAGCAAAGAGTTCGATAGGTACATCGTATCGAATAATTACGGAAGCCGGATTATAATTCACATTCTCGCCTCTGGGCAACCCCCGGGTTTGAATATAAACGGTCGTTTCTGCTTCGGTAAACTCAGAGACATTGGCCGTAAATGTTATTACCTCTTCCGCAATACGAAGTACCGAGTTATCCGTTTGTATGGGTACCTGGGTATTTACATCCTCTTTAAGGTTTGAAAATCGAAGGGTGTCTTGCAGCTGCCAGTAATCGATGGAAGATATTTTGGAGGCTGGACCTGTGATGGAAATACTATCAGGAGTAAGGGCAGGAGATCCGATAAGACCAAAACGGGGTTCAAACTCCAGAACGGATTCGAACCGGAGCGGAACCTTCTTTGTAATTTGTTCTTCCAGATTAATCGCCAGAAGCAAAGGCTGAACTTTAACCACTTCAACATCCTGCATGGAGCTCATGCGCCGGCGCACTTCATCAAACAGATTAATTTCACCATCCTGAAGATCTACCGTAACCGTGGGTGGGTTGTTATACACATTCATGAGTTGCAAACCCTGTCCACTCAAATTTACCTGTACAAATTCGGGCAATTCGTCGGTAAGGGACATATCAGGAGGGATATTCCCTTCCTGAATAGGCATATTAAGACTGATGCTGAAATTACTATTCAGGTTTACAATCAGCCACATAAAAAAGGCCAATACATAAGCAATCAGGAAAACCAGGATCCGCTCTCTCCGGGCTACCCTCTTCTGAGGATCATCAAACGGAAGCTGATTACCACTCGTAAAAATCTTCTTAACATAAGAAAGCAGCGATGTAGACGATTCGTTACTCATTCTTGAATATACTGCTATGGGATGGTATTTCAATCAGGCACGTACAATCAAATCTTTCACAATATCAGCGTTTAGTTTTTTATTCAGCCGTTTAGAAATACTAAATCGATTAGCATGAATTTCGTGCCTCCAGGTTGGGTGTTTCACTCTCATTGCCAGTTTATTTCCTTCGAAGTGGAGGTCTTCGGTTTGATCGGCAATACGATCGCCTACTACTTCTCTCCAGGCGGCGAGAACCATACCCTGGCGAAGCTTTCTCTTTTGAGGAAAACGATCGAGGTATTCTTCAATGACAGACCGAATTGATTTAGGAGGATCGAAACGCATAGGGTATGGTTAATAATCAAATTCCCAGCTTAGATCTGCACCCGTTTTATCCTGACCCTGGGTGATTACAAGATCCAGCTTATTATTCAAAAGATACTCCAGAATAAATAATGTTTTCGGGGTAGAGCTGGTTATCTCGTTTATAATGGCAAAAAAGGTGCGTTCGTTAAGATACCATCCTGTTTTAATGGAAGTTCCACTACTGTTACCGGTACGGGTATTATCAATTTCAACGACATCTACCCCAAGTTCTTTGGTTGCCAATGCCTCCACTTCGTTTAACACTACCTCCAGCATAAGATCAGAGACCTGAGAGCTGGCACTATTACCGGAGATAATCTGCTGCCATCCATCCAGGGCATAAAACGGGCGCCCGAACAACGTATACGCGATGATGTCTTGTTGATCCATTTCCGGATTGCTTTCGAACCGATATACCCGGTTTTCCTCATTACCTTCTATGATGTAATAAATTTTAATAGGATCAGAACCTGCCTGTGGGGCAGGAGGCATATACAACGCTGTGATCTGTACATCGGGATCCTCTGGTGGACCGGTAAACTGGAGTACTGCTTCTTCAATCGAAAACGGTTTACCCAGAGGACGTACAAATCCATCCACACCCCGAAGTTCTCCATATAGCTGTAACTCTTCATTTTGTCCTTTTCTTGCATCCAGTTCCCCTTCCATTTTCATATCCAGCCTCAAATACCCGCTGCTTCGGGCATAGAAGTCTTCTTCCAGTACAATCTGCATATCAATATTCAGGGAGTCATAAACGTTGAATCTTCTTTCGTTCTCATCATCCAGTAACACTGTTTCCAGATTTTGTTGTCCAAGGTTATCGATCTGGACCGAACCCCTGTTTACAAGCATTTTCCCCTTTGCCAGAGGACTTGTGGCGGGACCCGAAAGTGTAGCATCTGCATCTACATTTGCGGTATAATCTCTCCGTTTTGAGAGCTGAAACTGCCTGGATGAAATATTAAGATCAAGATGCGTCGGAATAACTCCATCCAGATCTATAGCTCCATAGGTAGAAAGATAACCAAGTCCGCTTCTGGCTCGTAATTCCTTAAGCTGAAGACCTTCGTCTTCGAATTCCAGAC
Organism: Bacteroidota bacterium; assembly: GCA_039819115.1. Lineage (GTDB taxonomy): Bacteria > Bacteroidota > Rhodothermia > Balneolales > Balneolaceae > JBCBST01. The sequence goes on along the minus strand of JBCBST010000026.1, from coordinate 13,463 downwards.
TTGCTGAGAGTTCGGTAAGCTCTATTCCGAGCGGAACCAAATCAAATGAGGCGTCGCGTACGGTTAAAAACCCTTCCGGAGTGAGGGCATTTAGCGGACCTGAAATGGAAACCTCGGCATCTACAACTCCTTTGAGCCGTTTAGCATACCTTTGATTTACGAAATCGTTGGCCAGGGCAAGATTCAGTGAGTTGCTGGTGAGATTAATCAAAATGGGGTCTTTTTCACCCGGCAGGCTCATGTCAAAGGTCTTAAAATCAATGAATAATGGGAAATTGGCATACAGCTGGGCAGCCTCCTGGTTTATTGCACTGATTTGGGATTGGGCAGTCACGGATTCTGTTTCGTGATCGTAATAAAAATTAGCCCGTACCGAATCCACTTCTATACCCGAAAGTACGGGGGCTTTCATGTACCAGTTACCGATTGCTTTCGGGCTTCCTGCTGTTCCCCATAAATCAATTTCACCATTTAACACTCCATCGGTATTGATGATATCGAACCGGGATAAGGAAGAAGAAAACTCTCCCAGTCTCAGCGAATCAACCGTTAGCTTTCCTTCAACTTCTTCATCGAAAAATGTAGGTGGAAAACGGGATGGCTCACCCAATCTAAACGGAACGTCCAGTTCACCGAACACCAGCGTTTTTCCCTCTTTTCGGGCCGTTAGCTGCCCGTTTAAACGTCCGCTTTCAATATCCAGCACACCCTCAATCACATCCAGCTCGTCATCAGAATAGGATGGGTTTTTGATTTGAAATACCCCAAAAGCTTCAAGGTCTGTTCCTGTACGATAGGTTTCAATCTCTCCAAGTATCACTCCATCCAGATATCGTTCTCCAAATACAATTTCCTGTATGGTCCCAATGTTGAAGTTAGCCCCGCTAATCCAGAATTCCTGGTTCGTACTGTCGGCATAAGGAATGATGGCGTTTAAAAACGTGCCTTCATCCGAGACTAATGAAAGGGTATCGGACGATATAAAGTGAGATCCAAAATTCAGTGTGAAGTTATGTTCGAGACCTAGTGATGTTTTCGGTGTTTTGATATCGAATATACTCCATACCACACTGCATGAATCCTCTTCCATAAATGTGGAAAATGTACCCTTCTGAATGATAGAGCCTGTTCCTTCTTCAACAATTTCGAGCCCGAAATACCCAATCACGGAATCCTCATTAGAGACTCCCTGAGTAACAAGTTCTATATCTCCAATTGCTGTATCAAATACCCGAGGTTTATGAATAACCAGATCGGTATCAAATGCATACTCTGTGCCCAGCCGTATATTCGCTGCACCGAATAGGGAATCTGCTGAAAAATAGGAGCCAATTCCCAGATTCTCTAACTGAACTGACCCGTCGAACCCTACATCACCTAATGGGTTTTGATTTACCTGTCCCCTGATACGTCCCTTTGCTGATATAAAGTTCGTATTGAAAAAGGGAGCCAAAGGACTCAAATCCCGGATACGCAAATCAATATCTGCTCTGTTTTGGGGATCGGCCTTATCCTTCAGATTTCGGGTACCTGTAAATGTACCGGTTACAAAATCACTATTAATTGAACCATTCGGGATCGAAAGAAACGTATCTGCCAGCCTTACATCCATTGTTATGGCCTCGATATCGGATCCATTCAATGATCCGGTGAACACTTCAAGTCTGCCCTCGCTGGTAAGACCGGATACTGATTTACCCATGCCACGGGTCTGGAATTGAAACGAAATGGAGCTTGGGATATCGAAACCAGAGAATTTCTCAAGGTCTAAACTATCCGAATGTATGGTAACCGAATGAGTGGGTGCAGAGCTTAAAAAATCGTCTATTTCGGTATTCATACGAAACATATTTCCATTCAGGGTAACGTCACCCTGCGCGGAAATTGATTCTTTTCTTATCTCAGCATCCAATGAATACCGGTCCAGTGAGTAATCAGCAAACGTACTTGGGATATCGGTGTAGCTGAATGGATAATCAGCGATAGACATTACAGACCTGATCCTAGGCCCGCTGAGCACGGTTTTATTTCTGATTTTGACGTCCCACGGATGCTTCTCCCTATCAAATCCTGTACCCGAAATCTGTATTTTTCCAGATACCAAGCTAGGTTGTTCCACTCCCAGGTTCCAGTTTCTAAGATCAATATCATTAACCCGACCGAGAGCTGACCATGTGGTACGCCCGGGAGTCCATAGTTTTCTAACCTCGGTATTAACTGTCAGTTTACCCCCACCTGCTTGCTGAATAATATGCAGAAACCCGTCAAAGTCTTGACCAGTCAGGTTGTTTGTACTCGACAGCTCACCTACTACATACTCTTCGTAGTGAAGATTGTAGCCATTAATGCCGATGACAGCATCCCATTCCTGTATGTCCAGATTCATAAATCCTGTTCCGGTCAGCCTTAAATACCCGATATAGGCATCGAGCTCTCCTTTGGTCAATGCTTCCACATCCACCTGCTCCAACTCCATTCCAAACCGCTGCAACGATGGATTCTCCAGATTGCTAAGATTCATGTCGGCAACCATAAACAGATTTGTTACATGATTGCTTTTAGCTGTTACTTCTATGTGCAGGGAATCAAGAGCACCGGCAATAGTCAGTGCCACGTCGAGTTCTTCTTCCAACAATCGTTCTCCGAACATATCCCCTACATCAGAAAGAGATAACTCAGAAGCGAGGATACTGGCCTTTAGCGTAGAATCTACCAGATTAACGGTAGAGTTTCCCTTCAGTAGTGAACTTCCACCATTGACAATAAAATCCTCTAAAGTTATACTTTTGTCAAAAATAGAACCTTTTGAAGATATCTGAAATGGGAAAGGAAGCGTGCCACTTTCCAGTACTCCTTTAAAATCGATAATGTTGATCTCAGGGATTTCGGTATCAAGTGCTCCGACGAAGCGGGAAACGTTTATATTAAGCGACGTGTCTTTTGGGGAATCTGAAGAACTGTATTTAAGATTTAAATCCGATATAGTTATATCTTTTATAGCAAAATAAGTACTCGCTTCATTTACCTGCTTTTCTTCCTCTAAACTCACTACACGCTGTGCGTTCGTATATCTGATTACCCCTCCGGCAGCTTGAACATCTCCCAGTTCCGCTTTCTTTCCTATTAGTTTAAACAACGAATAATTAAGCACCAGGGAATCAATTTTCGCATTCCATTGCGGACTCTCAGCCCGAATCGTATAGAGACGTAGAGAATTGAAGGGATCTCCCTCCAGAGCAGCTATGGTAACTGTACCCGTTAGCTGTTCAGATAGCGTCTGCTCCAACCGTTCTTTAATCATAGAACGGACCCAGTTCGTGTTTAACATCAGCCGACCCATAACCGGGAATACGATTAATACAATTAACCCGATTGTGAATATGAGGATGATATTTCTCCTGACCCGTTTCATCAGAAAGCCTGTCCAATGCTGATATGAAGCCCCCATCGGGCAAACCGGCCAGGGTCGTCATCCTGTCCTGGTATAATTCCCAGATCCTCGTCAGTTGGGTTCACCTTATAGCCTAGATCAAATCGTATCGGTCCTATTGGTGATTGATACCGAATTCCCCCACCTACCCCAAACTGGACGGGACGTTCGGAGATGCGACTCATACTCCGCCAGACCTGACCTCCATCCAAAAAGCCTGCGATACCGAACCCTTTAATCAATCCGTTCAGCTGCTTACGAAACTCGGTATTAAACGTAAAGAAGGCACGGCCACCCAAAGGCACATACCGCTGAACAATGGCTCCGCTACCCGTTTCAATTTCAACAAGGCGCTGAGGGCCCAATTGGTTACGTAACCATCCACGCACAGAGCTTGTACCCCCTGCATAAAACAACACATTTTGAGGGAGTGAATCCTGCCGTGCAAAGTATATGGTTCCTCCAAACACTCTTCCGGCTACGGTGAGGGTGTTACTAACTTCCTGGTACTTACGAACATCGAGCGATATCTTTTGATAACTGAATGAAGCCTCATTCAGCAAGCTGGATAATTCCAAAAATGGCTGAATAATCCAACCACTTCCCCCACGGCCTAAGTCGGAGGTGTAATAACTGCTAAATGTGACGGTAGACGCCGAATAACTGAGCACGCTATCAGGTAAAATATCATCGATGCTCAATACCGCTGATCTACCTATCAACCGCTCGTCGTTCACCGTGAATTCATAAGCAAGTGTAGAGGTCAGCGTTTGAGAACTCTGATACAAAAAGCTATTGTTCACTCCCGCTCGATAAAGCTCAAAGTTGTCTTCCAGTACATGCTGGGCAAAAGGAGAGACCACTCCACTGCTTTTTGTATTAAACAAATAGGGGAACAGGTAGTTTACCCCGAAGCGCTGTTCATAAAAGGATAGATTCAGCGTTGTATTAAACCGTTCCCCTCGGTCTCTTCCATTTCGAAACGTCCAGGATAGCTGACCGCGCGGAGTTTTGTAGAACTCGTTATCCCGTATGCGATCAAAGTTTCCGGCACCTAACCGAAGTCCAAAGGAACGGGTTGGTAATTCGCGTACCCGAATCTGAACGTCCAGGGTGCTATCAACAGGTTGATCGGGCAACGAAACCAAAGCCAGACCCAGCATATGATGATTAAACACTTCACGTTGGGCTTCTCTTAGCTTTTTTTCGCTAAACGGATCTCCTTTGCTAATCCCTGTTTCCTGCCGTATAAACCGCTCATCGAGTTTTTCTTCCCCCTCGATAAATATGCTATCAAATCGGGCCAAAGGTCCGGGATAAATCAACCAGTTGACTGTAGCTGTATAAGAAACGGAATCTATACTGGACTGAATTTCGCTGTAGGCGTAGGGAAACCCAATATTTCTCATACTCAGCGCAAGATCCCCTTCAGCTTCCGGTTGTTTTACCGGCTCAAACCGTTTGCCTTTTCGAAAGGCCGACTTTCTTATCGTCGAAAGAAAAGCGGGGTTTGTCATTAGATAGGTGCTATCCCGGGGCGCTCCTCCCTGAGGTATAATCCGTACCGAATCTACGATGACGGGTTGTTGCTCATCAACCCGAAATACCACTCTTTTTTTCCACTCTTTTCGTAAATCCTGCACATCAAACTCTACCCTTGCATCGGGAAACCCCCTGCGTTGATAAAACCGCTGAATGCGGATAGCATCACGCCTTAATTCCGTTTGATCCAGCGTAAATTTATCATGGTTAAAAAACCATAGCTTGCGAAGAACGGACGGAGCTTCTGCTGCAATGATACGTTTGAGTATAAGATCAGAGAAGGTAGTATTCCCTTCCATTTCCACATCCCATACTTTTACATCATCGGTTTCCTGTGCCATGCCATCCACAGCTGCACAACAAAGCATGCAACAAACCAGCATTGCCAACCGATATGTAGATGTTTTTATACTCAATGAATTACGAATAGACGGATTATACGCGTTCGTACGGTTTACTTTAAACGGTTTTTTTGCACTTTTATCTTTTTATACCTTGATGCATGAAAAATCGAAATGCTCTTCTGATTGGTCTCTTATGCTGCGCACTAGGGACGCTGGGTTGTTCAACCCCAGAGAAATTTACAGGATTGTCTTATGATCCTCCCGGATCGACCAATACTAAAAGTAAACCGATAACCACATTTCATAAACGTACCATTGGAGCCGGTTCACCGACCGTATGGATCACTAACCAGTTTGACGGAGCGCGTTATCATGACTTTTATGCTATCGGTACCGATAGTTTTGAAATCGTAATTGAACCTGAGAATGCTCCGATTAACAACAGCGCCTGGTACGCTTTTAGTATCTGGTCTGACTCGGTACGGTCTGTACATCTGCATCTCACCTACCGGAATGGAAATCATCGTTACCATCCAAAAATTAGTACAGATGGAAATAACTGGCAGGATATGGATGAATCCGCGATCCGTCCCGACACAGCTGGTAATGGGGTTTGGATAACGCTGGAGGTTACCGAATCCCCCATTTGGATTTCTGCGCAGGAAAAAGAAACCACCGAAGAATTTGAAGCATGGCTTGAAAAACTCGTCTCAAAAGAGTTTATCGGGGTGCGGCAAATCGGGCAATCAACAAAAGGGCGGCCCATTAAAGAACTGATCATAGATGCCATTCCGGACTATCAGAAACGAAATGTTCTTATTTTGATGAGCAGGCAACATCCCCCTGAGGTACCGGGGTATCTTACCGCATTATACATGATCGAAGAATTGGCTTCGACAACCGCATTAGCGGACTCGTTTCGGAATGCGTTCGAAGTTCGTGCGTATCCTTTTATAAACCCGGATGGAACTGATCTTGGACATTGGCGACATAATGCCGGTGGGGTTGATTTAAATCGCGATTGGAAGTTTTTTAATCAACCCGAAGTTGCTGCGATTCGGGATTGGCTGTCTCCACTTACCAGAGATTCTTTACGACAGGTGGTGTATGGCATCGATTTTCATTCTACCAATGAGAACATTTTTTATCCCATCTTACCAGAAATAAAAACCCAGCCCGATAACCTCAGCCAACTATGGATCCCTCAAATTCAGGAAGCTTTTCCGGACATTTTGTTTTCAGTTGAGGCTTTCGATGTAAACGCACCGATTTCCAAGAACTGGATCTACCGTACGTTTGGCTGCGATGCCCTCACCTACGAAGTAGATGATGCCATGCCGCGAAACAGGTTGGAGGAAGTGGCGCGGGAATCTGCCCGTCTTTTGATGAAAATGTTATTAGATAAAAGGAACTTAATGAAAATGCCTTGACCTCGTAACAAGTGTTTTTGATATTTCTCCTGAATAAAAAAGAAGGACATGGAAGCATCACGTATTCTCACTGAGGGAATGAACAACTGGAAACTACGCCTCATACTAAGTGCATTACTTTGTATTCTGGGATTAGGGGCCCTGGTTAGCATGATACTGGGCATATTTGTACATCTGTCAACCTATGACAAATCTATTGTAGGGATTGCAATCTTCATGGTAGGTGTACCCGCCTATTTAATTGTTAGTGGGCTGGCTAAGGTTGATCAGTTTACTATTGCTGCATTTTTGAATGCTCATGTCGATATCGTGGACGGACAGGCTGAAGTACTCATCAAATCTCCAAGAGAACTATCTGAAGAAGAACGTATACGAAGAGAAGAGCTGGAGCATTATTTTGAAGAGCATAAACTTCAAAACTTCCTGCCGGCAAAACCGGTTATGCAAGCGTATCTGCTATTCATTGTTTCCATTTTTGGCAGTTTTGGCGTTTGGTTCTTTGCTGGCTGATACAACTTCTACCCCATTATCTATCCTGATGCCTGTGCATAGTGTAGTAATTGCTGGCTTACACGAATCGAGTATGAATTTCGCCGGGTTTTAGTCTCCGGCTTTGGTTGCACTGATTGATTCATTGCTTTGAACTAATCTGAACGCGTACAAAGCGTAAAAAAATCTACCTTGTTTTATTCAAAGACCGGGATGGTTATCTTAGCCGCATGAAAAAGGTGGTGATATGTATTTTATTTCTGTCTTTCGGGTATGCGTTCTTTACTAATATGCTGCCCTACCTCCGCTACGTGATTACCTATCAATTCGTAGAGCACACTTTTTCCTCAGAACGTTATGCTCCCCGGGTTGTGCATTGCGTAACCGCAGATTTTTACCTGGAAGAGATGGGGGTTCATCTGAAAACCTATCCGAACAAGGCAACCAACACGCCTAATCCACCTTCTAAGCAAACCGTACATATGTACGTGCTCACCTATTCTGATTTCGATAGTGACCTTTACTCAAATACAGAAGCCGCATGTCCCTCTGCTCGTTTCTCTTTTGATTCACCGGCACTGGATATCCCTTCTCCTCCTCCCCGGTTCATGGTTTAGATTTCAACCTCATTTTTATCTAACCCATAAACTTTTTACTTCATTATCGTTATGAAATCACTTTTAACGACTGTTTTTCTTTTCGCTATCACCGCTCATTCTTCATTTGCCCAATGGGATGGGCATCGGCCGGATGGCCATTCATCGATCAACATAATGGGTGACCACACCCATGAAAAAGGTGAGATCATGTTCAGCTACCGCCTGATGCACATGCTCATGGATGGTAACCGGGATGGAACCGATGAATTGGCTCTTTCCGAGATTTTAGGAGGTACCCAGGGTACCGGGTCTTACATGGTAGCCCCTACAGAGATGCCTATGATCATGCACATGTTTGGAGCGATGTATGCCGTTTCCGACAATGTGACCCTGATGACCATGATCCCCTTTCTGGATAACTCGATGGATCACCTCACCGCAATGGGACAGGAGTTTACGACAGAATCGGGTGGTATCGGAGATATTTCCGTGTCGGCATTGTATACGTTTTTCCGTAAGCGGAACATGAAGATGCACTGGCAAATCGGATTGAGTCTTCCAACCGGCTCTATCGAAGAAATGGATGTTACTCCGGCAAGTGACCCAAACGAAACCATTCTGCCTTATCCTATGCAAATCGGATCAGGGAGCTTCGATTTTATTCCCGGACTTACCTTTTTACACCAAACTTCTTCTATTTCATATGGAGTGCAGCTTAGATCAGCTATACGTTTAACGGATAATGACAACGACTACCGCCTCGGCGATCGATTTGAAACCAATGTATGGGGAGGGTACCGCCTTACGGATTGGCTTAGTCCTCAGGTTAGTGCGCGATTCTCCACCTGGGAAAACATATCGGGGGCCGATGATCGCTTAAATCCTGCTATGATCCATACCGCAGATCCCCTGCTTAAAGGTGGAAGCCGGGTTGACCTTGGTGTAGGATTAAACCTGATGGCCCCGGAAAACACTTCCCTGAAAGGAGCTCGTTTAGGGATCAGCTACGAAGTACCGGTTTATCAGTACCTTCAGGGACCACAAATGCAGCTTACCGGTATTGCCACTGTGGGTGTTATGTATTCCTTCCATTAAATCATCAGGCCATGAAAAACATTCTGACCATACTCACAGGAATCGTCGTCTTCGGTGCGGCATGTAATCCTAAGCCTACTATCATAGACGATTTAAGCGATATCACCTTCGAACTGGTTAATGAAGATAGTACCAACATTTCGTTTCCCGGTCATTTTGAAGGAGACTACGTAGTGATGGGTTTTATTTATACCAACTGTCCCGATATATGCCCGTTGGTTACCCAAAACCTGGTTAAAATTCAGAAAGAGCTGAACTACCCGGATGATGTTCAGTTTGTGGCCGCTAGTTTTGACCCGTTCCGGGATACCCCATCGGTATTATCCAAATACAAAGATGCCTTTCGGGTAGATAAGAACTTCACTTTTTTAACCGGCGACACCACCACTGTTTCAGCATTTATGGATAGTGTTAAAGTACGTTCTCAGGTGTCCATGACCACAACTACCGGAGATGGCAAAGAGATTTATTTTCTCAACCATTCTGACAAGATTATGGTATTGGACCCTAAAAGCCGGGTTGTTCTTGAATATGGAGGGAGTATGACGCCCGTATCCTATATCGTTGAAGACATCCAAAAACTCAGAAATTAACCCCACAATGATTACACATAAGACCCTTCTCGTGTTTTCGATAGCTGGCATTACATGGTTAACCGCCTGTTCGGATAACCAAAGTCAGCCTGCACCCGAGACCAAAACCGGCATAGCTGAAACCAACCGGTTAGAGATAACCGACGCCTGGTCGAGACCAGCAAAAGAAGGCATGATGAGTGCGGCCTACTTTTTGATTAACAATGGCACCGATCAGGCCGACACCTTACTCAGTGCAGTTTCGTCAGTAACCAGCAATACCCAGATTCATAAATCGTATGAGAAAGAAGATGGGTTAATGGCCATGGAAGAGCAGGAAATGGTCATCATTCCAGCTAAAGCCACAACAGAGTTCAAACAAGGCGGACTGCATGTGATGTTCATCCAACTTGAAAAAGAACTCAGCGTGGGTGAGAACCTGGAACTGACCCTGAATTTCAGTTCAGGAATATCAAAAACACTTAGCGTACCTGTACGCGCTAATTGATTAGTAGCTACTATATACCGATGTGCTGCCATCTTTATGAATGAGCAGCACATCATAATGATCAGCTTCCCGACCGGGAACTTCCATACCTGGCGAGCCAATGGGCATACCAGGAACGGTGAGACCGATGGCCTCCGGTTGTTCCTCCAGGAGCCGTTGTACATCGGCAACAGGTACATGTCCTTCTACGATATAGCCCCCGACTTTCGCCGTGTGGCAGGAGCTTAAATTGTAGGAAATACCGTTTTCCTGTTTTATATCATTCAGGTTGGGCACGGCAACTTCCTTCACAGAAAACCCTTCTGCTTCCATATGAGCTGCCCATTTCGTACAGCATTCACACCCCTCATTCTTATACATCACAATGGATGTGGGCTCAGCCATAGGGTCAATCTGTTTGGGCATCTCTACGGTATCAGAACCAGGCCTGAATAAAAAGGAGGCAAATCCAATCGTTAATAACACTAATAACACTCCAATGATGAGAATCGCTTTATTACTCATTGATATATAACATTGATTTAAGAGGCATAACACAAAAATACTCCGATACTATTCCAGAAACTGTAAATAATCGTCGTTTTCGATAACTGGAAATTGCTATCATCACGTACCTATTTATCAATCAAAAATAACAACAATTACGAGTAATGAAATCGTGGATTAGTGTATGGATGAGCATACTTCTGGGAATACAGCTGCTTGCTGCCCAGACAAACGGTGATATCTATGAACAGCTATCAAAAGCGAAAGAAGAAGGACTTTCGGTGCGGCTTGAGCTGGTAAGTGGCTCTGGATACAGAGGGAGCATTGAATCGTTGAACACGGAAGAAGTAACCTTAAATACGGCAGATGGTGTATTCACCTTTTCGATTTCCAAAATAAACGAGGTAATCATCATTTACCCGAATCGCAGAAGTAGCGGGTGGTATAAAAACCCCGCCGATTACCGCCTTTTTATTACACAGAGTGGAAAGATGGCAGAGCCTAAAGGGATATACTATCAAAACACATACATCTTCTTTTCAAATTTTACGATTGGTATTGCTGATAACTTTTCGGCCAACCTGGGCTTCTCTACCGTTCCCGGTATTGGTATCGATAATCAATTATTCAATATTGGCGGGAAACTGCAGGTATTTGAAACCAATCATATTGCATTATCTGCAAACGGAACCTACTATACCTTTCCTGATGAATCTGAAGGAGTAGGTACGCTGTTTGGAACAGCCACTTTTACACAGGATGTATTTTCAGCTACGCTTGGAACCGGGTTTGCCTTTGGGACAGAAGGATCTTCAGATCCTCTTTTTATCGTAGGTGGGCAGTTACGCACCAGTGAGCGCTTTGGTTTGCTGACAGAAACCCTGTTTATACCAGATGGAGCCGGAGAAGTGTATCCTTTGTTCTTTTTGGGAGGGCGGTTTATCGGTCGGAAAACCGTCTTTGATTTAGGATTCCTAACTTCAAATGAATTTGATGCGTTAATCCCCTTTCTTACAGCCTCCATCAAACTTAACTAACCCTTAATGTTATGGCATCAGAAGTGTTTAACTACAATGGAGAACACATTGAAGTTAGCTGGGATAAAAACCGATGTATTCACGCTAAAGAGTGTGTAAACAATCTGCCCGGGGTATTCGACATCAAGAAAAAGCCCTGGATACAACCGGATCAGGCATCCCCGGATGAAGTTGCAAAAATCATACAACGATGCCCAACCGGAGCTTTGCTATTCAAGCGGTTGGATGATGGAAGCGAGGAAGCCATACCTGCAGCAAATACGATAACCCTTGTTGAGAATGGACCTGCTTACCTCGAAGGAAATCTCGTTATTTCAAACCATGAGGGAACCGAAATAGCCCGTGAAACCCGAGCTGCTTTTTGCAGATGCGGTGCATCTCAGAATAAACCATATTGCGATAACAGCCACCTGACAGATAATTTTACCTGTGGGGTAGACTTTAATCCGGAACGTTTGCTTCTCGAAGCTACCGATGAAACCGGGAATGAGCTGCATATCACCCTGTTTCCAAATGCTCCATTTGTTGTTGAGGGCAATTACAAACTGATTGGAGGAGATCAGCAGGTGAACACGGAAAAGAAAATGAGCTTTTGTCGGTGTGGCGGGTCAATGAATAAGCCTTTTTGCGACGGTTCCCATAAACAAATCGGATTTACTACAGAATGAACTTACAGAAACGGGCACTTGCTTTTGCCGGATTATGCCTTGCCGCTGGTATTGGCCTTGGGGCCTTTGGCGCACATGCACTTGAAGATATCTTAACACCAGAACGACTGGACACATGGGAAACAGCCGTTAGCTACCAGATGTGGAATAGTCTGGGTATGTTGGTGGTTGTACTTATTGGAACCCATTTTCAGCTTAATGTAGCCTGGGTCGTGCGTTTATTAGGCGCCGGCATCCTTATTTTCTCCGGAAGCTTATACCTGCTTTGTCTTACAAACAGCACCTGGCTTGGCGCTATTACCCCTCTTGGCGGACTTGCTTTTATTATCGGGTGGGTGTTATTTAGTGTCCAGATTATTAAAGCTAAATTTTGAATGTATGAAAGCCATCTGGAACGGAGCCGTACTAGCCGAGAGTGACGAAACTATTGTTATTGAGGGGAACCATTACTTTCCACCAAGTTCGATTAAACAGGAATACTTTACCCAAACCGATCATAAGTCAACCTGCCCCTGGAAAGGACTGGCCAGTTATTATACCATAGCAGTAGATGGATCGGAGAATACCAATGCAGCCTGGTTTTACCCTGAACCAAAAGAAGCTGCACACGAGATCAAAGGTCACGTTGCGTTTTGGAAAGGCGTTACCGTTGAACCATGAACATTGAGGAGTACTACGAGTATTGCTCCGGCTTACCCGGTACGGAAGAAGGGTTTCCATTTGATGAATATATTCTTGTGTTCAAAGTAGGGGGTAAAATCTACGCCCTTACCCATGTTGAAGAATTTAACTACATCAATTTAAAGTGCGATCCGGATCGTGCGGTTGCTCTCCGCGCTGAGTATGAAGACATCACACCGGGTTACCATATGAGTAAAAAACACTGGAATTCGGTGGGTACCCGTGGAGCACTCGAAGACGATTTGATCCGGGAATTAATCAAGGATTCATACACCTTGATTTTGAATTCGCTACCCAAAAAAGCACGGGAAGATGTGATCGCCGGGAATACAACGGATGAGCAATAGCAGGTTTTATGATGGCTTTTCAGACCGTCGAAACCTACCCATTGTTTTTTTGACAAACCCCCAGAAAAAACTCCATTGGCCAAAAAGTGCCCCATAGGCTAGTAGCAGAATATTATAAATGGGAAATATGGTTACCAGCCAGATAAGCATCCGATACCAAAATGGGTCAGCATCCGAAATGCCCAGTAACGGGAAAATAAGTTTGCGCGCATACAATGCGCTAAACCCCGTAACG
>JBCBST010000025.1:0-32008 GCA_039819115.1 Bacteroidota bacterium | reverse complement strand
GTATATCGCGGAGGAGATGAAATTGAAGTACAGGCACCCATCGATCAGATTCCTCTCTTCATAAGAGCAGGTTCAATCATCCCTCAACGATATACGCTCTTATCCCAGTAGTTTACCCAGTTACCTTCTGGTAAATAGACGGTTCTGGAGGTAGCACCTTGTTCGTATACCGGAGCGACTAAGAGCTCACTACCAAGCTGATATTGGTACAACCGACCATCAAATGGGCGTACCATATTCTTTCCCTTCAGTCGGGTTTGATGCGCGTATGAATACAAATAGGGGAAGAGCTGCATACGCATATGAGCAAAGTCTTTAAAAATAACATCGGCCCGTTCTGAGTAGTTATAAGCCATGTTTGAAGTCGGGTTTTCCGGCTGAGAAAACACTTCGGTAACCGGAGATAACATAGAAAACTGGAGCCAGCGTATGTAGAGCTCTTCATCTACTTCTTCTGTTCGGCCTTTATCAAAGCCACCAGTATCGTTCGTGAGGAATGGAACAAGGCTCGACTTCCGGTTCGGGTCGGTATACATGGCGATGTTTTCCTTAAACGCCACATTCGGCACCCAGGATGGAAAATCCTTTAATGGGCTTTCTATAGTCCAGTCCGAGCGGGTATCACTGGTCCATTTGGTAGGGTATTTTTTGAATTCCGGATCATCCAGTCCTCCGGCGTGTGATAGCATAAACCCCCGGCCTTCGGTTTCTTTTCCAAACTCCTGGCTCATTTCAAACATGGTTCGCACGGTTGGAATATGCGTGGTTCTGTCAAGCTTTATAAAATCAGCTCCTTCATCAAAAAAGTGTTTCATTTGTTGTTTGAAGTAGGCGGCAGCTTCGGGATCATCAAAATTGATGTTTCCGGTTGGAGTACCCTCTTCATTTCCGCCTTCCTGGAACATAGCGGTGCTGCGTCCTTTATTGTGCCATGAGTTGGTGTTCATGTATACATCACGGAAAAACCCCTTTGATTCAAAGTCGGCGAAAGCGGTTTCGTTTCCGGTTTTCTGGATGGCATCCCACGTCCAGAAACCGGCTTTAATATTACGTTCCTCCATGAAATCCAACATTCCTTTACGATCGGGAAAAGCAATCGTATCGGCAACAAAATCAATGTATTTATCAGGCCCTTCACCCTGATCATCAAAACTCCAGAACCAGGAATCGATCCAGTAAGCATCGATGGGGTAATCGTGCTCCTCAATTTTTTTAATACGTGCTATCGTTTGTTCCTGGTTGGTATATCCACCATATAACACCCCGAATGCCCAGGAAGGAGGTAAGACCAAATTCGTATCGAGTGTGGTTGGGGGAGTATGCCGGTAATCGTTTTGAGGGGTATTGCAGGCAGTGAGCAGAAGAAGAAGAAGAAGACTTAGAGCACCAATGGAACGCATAGTTAGATAAATTGAATGCATGTTGACAGGTGTCTAAAGAAATGGATTTTTCAATAGAGAAAGAGGTGGTTTGCATTCTTTTGCACGTTTCTTTGCCGGGTTTGCGTAAAAATGAGCAAATCCGATATGCTCAAACAGCAGGAACTGCGACCTGATCGGTTGTTTGATTTTTGTGTACCGAGAGAGACTGGTCGCCCCGAATAACCTGGTAGCCTGCAAAAATGAGAAGTATACCCAATAACTCAGTTACATAAAGCACTTCCACCAGTCCCATTTTGGCAAAGCTTCCTCCAAAGCCGGGCAGAATTCCACCCACCGCAATCCATACGTTACCCCAAAACCGATTTTTGAACGCATGATCACCCTTGTATTTAAAGGCAGAGTAAAAAGCCCCGCCCACAAGGAAGATGACCGCATATATGTTGATGAATGGGGTAATCCAGCGGATGAAAGTCCATTCCAGGACTACTCCATCCAGCTTTCCGGTTAGTTTTGCGGTATCCAGCGGGGAAAGGATAACGAGAGTTGAAGAGATAAGAAGTATTACAAGTAGAACGAGGCTCATGGTATTGGCTTTGGCTTTTCCCATGAGCAAGTGAACGGTTCCCTGTGCCAGAGGTACACCTCCCAGAAATGCTCCTGAGATATACCAGGCTTTAAACAAAGCGGGGCTCCAACCGATAAGGGTGTGCAAGCTTTCAACGGTAGTTCCGATTCCATAGCAAAAGACTCCCACCGTCCACCAAAGCAGATAGGTTGTACCTGGTTTTCGACGCCAGTGGCGGAATAAAACGATAAAGAAGAAGACGGAAAAGAGGGTGGTCCCGATTGGGATATAGTTGATGAAGTCTTGCATGTACTCTGGATGAATCTACGTTTTATAGTAAATCGGGAATTGTACAGCGGAAATATGAAGAAATTGTGAAGGGTGATCGATCAATCGTTAAACATTGCGTAATTGTAGCATTGCCCCTCTCCGTACATCTCATTATCTTTATCAGCCTTTGCCTGAGGCGAACTCTATAACCTTATTGCTTAGCAATCTAAATTCTAAAATCGCTTTATCATTCATGAATAAAGGAACCATTGCGCAGATTATCGGACCCGTAGTTGACGTTGACTTTACTCAATCCGAAACTCCTGCTCTTCTTAACGCCCTCCACGTAAAACAAACCGACGGAACCACGCTTTATTTAGAAGTAGCCCAGCACCTTGGGGAAGATCGTGTTCGAACCATCGCGATGGATTCGACCGATGGATTGGTCCGGGGAATGGAAGTACTCGATTCCGGTAAATCTATTGCTATGCCGGTAGGCGATGATATCCGTGGCAGATTGTTTAACGTTGTGGGCGAAGCGATTGATGGAATAGATGCTCCTGAAGGAAAAAACACCTACCCGATTCACCGGGAAGCTCCTGCATTTGATCAGCTGGCTACCTCTACCGAGATGTTGGAAACAGGAATCAAAGTGGTTGATTTGTTGTGTCCATATGCAAAAGGGGGAAAAATCGGGCTATTTGGTGGTGCTGGTGTAGGTAAAACCGTATTGATTCAGGAACTGATCAACAACATTGCCAAGCAGCATGGTGGACTTTCCGTATTTGCTGGTGTTGGAGAGCGTACCCGTGAAGGAAATGACCTTCTTCGGGAATTCATCGAATCCGGAGTAATCAACTACGGCGATGAGTTTAAAGAAAGCATGGAAAAAGGACAGTGGGATCTATCCAAAGTAGACGGAGATAAATTGAAAGAGTCTCAGGCCACCCTGGTATTTGGTCAAATGAACGAGCCACCCGGAGCACGTGCTCGGGTAGCCCTTTCCGGTCTTACTGTTGCTGAGTATTTCCGTGATGAAGTTTCCAGAGATATCCTCTTGTTTATCGATAATATTTTCCGGTTTACACAGGCTGGTTCAGAGGTATCTGCCCTGTTAGGCCGTATGCCATCTGCGGTAGGATACCAGCCAACACTGGCTACTGAGATGGGAGCGATGCAGGAGCGTATCACGTCAACCAAAAAAGGTTCGATTACTTCCGTTCAGGCAGTATATGTACCTGCAGATGATTTAACGGATCCCGCACCGGCTACTACGTTTACTCACCTTGATGCAACCACGGTACTTTCACGTGCATTAACTCAAATCGGTATTTACCCTGCGGTTGATCCACTGGATTCTACGTCACGTATTGTGGATCCTAAAGTAGTAGGTGATGAGCATTACGGTGTTGCCCGTGCTACCACCACACTCCTCCAGAATTACAAAGACCTTCAGGATATCATTGCTATCCTTGGTATGGATGAACTATCTGATGAAGATAAAATGGTGGTAAGTCGTGCCCGAAGAGTACAGCGTTTCCTTTCTCAGCCCTTCTTTGTTGCTGAACAATTTACCGGAGCACCTGGTAAATATGTGAAGATTGAAGACACGGTAAAAGGTGTGAAAATGATCATCGACGGTGAATTGGATCACCTGCCCGAGGGCGCCTTCTACATGGTTGGAGATATTAATGAAGCCATGGCAAAAGGAGAAAAAATGCTGGCTGAAACCACAGCTGCTTAATCCTGATTTATGAGTACGTTTCAAGCTCAAATTCTTACTCCCGAAGGTTCCCTTTTTGAAGGTGAGGTAACAGGAGTTCAGATGCCGGGTACGTCCGGTAGTTTTGAAGTTAAAGCTAATCACGCCCCGATTGTATCTACGCTGGACAAAGGTTCGGTTTTAATCCGCAAGTCAGGCGGGGATACAACATATACCATATCTGGTGGATTTGTTGAAGTGAATAACAACCAGCTTACGTTGCTGGCCGAAAGCGTGGTTGAGAGCTAAGCAAACAAGCCCACTACGTTTCGTTTTTTGCAGATACGTTTTAAAGCCGATTATCGTCAGATAATCGGCTTTTTTGTGTATTAACGTTCTAACTTCATCACCACCCGCGTTATTGAATTCAATAACCGGTCAGAAATTTTCAGACAGTCGGTACCCATCCGATGAGGAGGTAGGCCGGTTTCGAATCCCGGCTATTACGAACAACAAACCTGCCAGCGTTGCAGAACCAAAGTATACATTCAGGATAGTGTCGGGCATCATAGCGTACAAGAGTCCCATACCCATTAATGTAATAATACCACCGGTTCGCGGGAAAAACTGCGCGCTAAGGAGCCCGATCAGGGTAAGTATAGGGAAACCTATGAATCCGGCTATCTCTTTTGTGGACTGGAAAGCACCAATACCTCCCCAAAATGCATGACCAAACACAAAAAAGAGGAGCGCGAATGCGATAATGGCTCCATAGAACCGTGCGGCCCAAAACAAAAGCTTATTTCTGTCTTTAGTATCCATGCCTCACCTCTCATTTCTTAAAAACGTAAGTGAATTTTATGAAGAAAGCATGAAAACGGCTTGTGTGCGCCTAGTTTAAACTAAATCTACCAACCAATACGCCCTTTGTTGCGGTCTTTAATCAGCTCGTTTTCACGTATGGTAGGGTCCTCCGGCATTACAAAACCCGGAGGAGGGGTAAATGAATCTTTTCCCCAGTAGGCGAGGCTATCGCGCTGAACAAAATTGATGAACGTACCCACAATGGGTAACGCAGAACGCGCCCCCTGACCAATGGAATTGGGATCTTCTTTGGGGAACCGGATTTTGCGGTCCTCACCGCCTACCCATGCCCCCATCACAATATGTGGGGTGAGTGCTACGAACCAGTTATCGGCACTGTTATTGGTGGTGCCTGTTTTACCGGCAATATCCTGGCTTACATTGTATCTGTTTCGAAGACGAACCCCGGTGCCGTAATATCCTTCTCCTCCCCGAATTACCCCACGCATCATATCTACCATGATATAAGCCGTTTCCGGGCTGATCACCTCCTGGCGGTATTCCGGAAAAAACTCTTTTAACACATTACCTTCCCGGTCTTCAATACGGGTTACGGCAATGGGGTCGATGTGAACACCCGAATTTGCAAAGGTTGTGTACGCGCTGGTAAGCTCCAGTAAAGAAACTTCAGCTGTTCCAAGGGCGATGGAGGGATAAGCTGGGGTCCTGCTCATATCAATACCCAGGTTGCTTGCCATTTGTTTGATTTTACGAGCAGCCGGGTCAAGTTCCCATAGTTTATTTGTACCCGGTGCACCCGCTATTTCGGGAAGCAACCGAACCGTAACATTATTCAGGCTTCGTGCAATAGCCTCCCGAAGGGGGACCATTTCGGGGCCGTCGCTAATGGTAGCATCGGTTGGAGCCCAGGGCCTGCCTTGCCGGTCGATAAACTTAGTGGGGTACCTGGAAAAACGATGGTAGGGTTTATATCCGTTATCAATAGCAACGGAATAAACAAAGGGTTTGAACGTAGAGCCGGCCTGCCGCCGGGATTGGTACACATGATCAAATTGTACCTGTCCATAATTGGAGCCCCCAACCCAGGCCAGAATGTTTCCATTTGATGGTTCTACAGCCACAAACCCGGCTTCTAATCTTGTTTTTGCTCTCATGACCGAATCGACGAATGCAGTATCGGCTTTAAGGGAGTCGAGCACTACTTTTCGGATACTGGTATTGAAGGTCTGGTATCCGTTTTTATATTCGTCGGTTTCCTCGATAAAATCGTCGAGAAACTGAGGGTACCGTTCCCAGAGTTTATCCATGTAGGTGGTGCTTCCCGAGGTAGTCCACTCCCGTTCGAAAATAGGTTGAAGTGAATCGAGCTTGGTTCTCAGAGCCTCTTCGGCATGCTGTTGCAACCTGGAGTCAATGGTGGTGTAAATCACCAATCCATCCTGATAGATATTGTACCCATTTTCTTCGAGCCAGGGGGTTACTTTCTGACGGACATATTCCCCAAAGTAGCGACTCACCCTTCCGGCTTTTGAAGGAGGGCGGTAATCGAGTTGTATGGAAGCAGCCCTGAGATTCGTGTACTGTTCGTCATCAAGAAAGCCGTGCTTGCTCATCAGCAAAAACACAATATCTCTTCGACCTTGAGAGCGCTCCGGAAACAACCGGGGATTGAACCGGTAAGGCCCGTTTACGGAACCGACGAGTGTTGCTGCTTCGTCAATGTTAAGTTCTTTCGCAGACTTGTTGTAATGCGTTTGAGCAGCTGCTTCTATTCCAAATGCACTGTTTGGATATTCAACCGTGTTCAAATACATCTCCAGTATTTCACGCTTGGTATAATTACGTTCAATCTGGACGGCCGTGATCATCTCTTTAAACTTTCGGGAGATAGAGAATTTGGTACCGATTTTTTTATACAGGTTTCGGGCCAGCTGTTGGGATATGGTAGAGCCACCCTGTGGGTTTCCCCTGGCGACGTGATACGGGATAGCCAGGGTCCGAATCATATCCATACCCCAGTGATTGTAGAATCGGTGATCTTCGGTTGCTACCAAAGCATCAATAACGTGAGGTGAAATCTCTTCATACGAAACCCAGGTTCTGTTTTCGACAAAGTATTTATCGAGCGTAGCGCCATCACGGCTTAACACAACAGATGCGATTGCGGTATCCGGGTTTTCTAATTCCTGGATCGACGGAAGTCCCTGCACCAGGTACCACACGTAGGAACAAACTGCGATAGCGATAACCAGTGCGGATAAGGAAAATGTGAATACAATCTTTCTACCCAGAGATCCGCTGGAAGAAGGGGAGGGGGTATCATCATTCTGCTCCTTTTTCTCCGCAAGAATCTTCTTACGGTACTCCGGATCGTTGAAGTACTGCTGATGGTCGATATTATCCTGGTTCGATTTGCTCATTGCGTATGTTTAACCTGTAAACTTAGTCAGTGTTCCCTGTGTGGCATTCCACTGAAACAGCATGGGTTCACCCTGCCTGACCAGACCTACGGTTCGATGAAGATGAAAAGCACCAAGGTTCATGTAAGTACCTCCTTCAAAATCAATAAGTCTGGGCAAATGATCATGTCCACAAAATACCAGATCTATGTTAGATTGGTATAGCATTTTCTTTGCCAAATTGTTTAACGGTTCAGGATCAGAAATATTTAACATCCGTGTTAACCTGGAAAACCTGCTCATGATCCAAACGCCAAATTTTGGAGAACTTAGGGTTTGATACACACGAATAAAACTAGGGTTTCTTAATAAACGATGATATAAAGGGCGTTGATAATCCCAGGCTGTATCAGCTAATCCGTCACCATGAAATAAGATCGCTTGTCTGTTGTCAAAAGAAATCATCCGGTGCTCAGCTTCCACTTCTATTTCCGGGCTGGCTATGTGACCAAACGTCCAGTTATCATGATTTCCGGTAATGTATAACACAGGCTCCACCTGCTCACCATGATGTTTAAGGGCTTTGAGTATGGGTTCACCAAAAGCCGGTGCATATTTTTGACGGGGATATTCCATCCAGTAGTCAAACAAATCACCCAGGATGAGAAGAGTCAGGTTTTGTGCCGTACAATAGGCGATCAGCGATAAGAATGATGCTTCCAGTTCTCTGTTTGTATCGTCACCAAATCCCTGGAGATGCACATCAGAAACCAATAAGCAGCCGTTCGAACTCACTACTTTTTTCGGGTAATTACAAAGTGAATCAGGTCAACAAAATCATTCTTGGCGGGGCTGTCCGGTATGGCTTTAAGTCCTTCAATAGCCTGATTTGCATAGGAATACATCGTCTGTTTTGCATCGACCATACCGTTCCGGGAGTGCACGAAATCGACAATTTCATCAACGTTTGCAGAGGTCTTTTTTCTCTTTTTCATCAGTGCCCGGATATGAGCAGCCTCCTTGCGTTCGGCGTTCTTCAGAGCCTTGATAAGGGGAAGGGTTACTTTACGTTCCTGAATATCGTTGCGGGTGGGTTTTCCAACATCCAGTTGCCCGTAATCGAACAGGTCATCACGAATTTGAAATGCAATTCCGATATTCATTCCGATATCGGCCATCAGTTTATGCATGGTCGTATCATCGGTCGAGGCAACGGCACCACATTCGCAGCAGGTAGAGATGAGGCTGGCTGTTTTTTCAGAAATAATCTGGAAGTAGCGTTCTTCGGTCATATTAAACAGTCCCGCTGTCTTTAGCTGGCGAAGTTCTCCTTCGCTCATTTGCTTAACAGCCCTGCTTTGAACTTGTAGCAAGCGATACTCTTCATTGTCCAGTGCAATTAAAAGCCCTTTGGACAGGAGAAAATCTCCAAGTAGTACGCCGGCCTTATTTCTCCAGATTTTGTTGATGCTTACAAGCCCGCGTCGGGTATGGGCTTCATCCACTACATCATCATGAATCAGTGTTGCCGTATGCAGAAGCTCAATCATGGTAGATGCTATATAGCTTCTCCTGTTGATGTTGCCAAAAAGGTTGGCTGTCATAAAAACCAGGATAGGTCGCAATTGCTTTCCTTTTTGGCGAATCAGGTAACGCACAATCTGGTCCAGCAAAAACACATCGGAAGAAATGGTCTCTTTGAAAAACCCCCGAAATTCAGCCAGATGATCGGAAACTGAATGCGTAATTTGGGCCAGCGTTTTTTTACTAATTGTATTGGGTTCAATCAATGTCAATGTGGTACGGCTACTCATTTAAGAGTTCAAATTTTCTTAAACTACGTGGATTTAAATTTACTTAATATCAGTAACACTTATTGTATCTCAATCACTCACTCAATACATAGAAAAAATTCTTTATGTCTGATTCAATAATCGAAGTAAAACGCATTGCAGTTCTTACAAGCGGAGGTGATTCACCGGGCATGAATGCTGCGGTAAGAGCCGTGGTCAGAGCGGCTAAACGTCATGAAATAAAGGTGTTTGGGGCTCGTCATGGTTACAAGGGACTCATCAGCGGAGAACTTGAAGAGATGACGTCGAACTCTGTTTCGAACATTATTCAACGGGGTGGAACCATTCTTAAATCGGCAAGGTCGAAAGAATTCAGGACACCTGAAGGGAGAGCGCAAGCTGCAAAAAATCTCAAGAAACATGATATCGATGCGCTCATTACCATTGGAGGAGACGGTACGTTTACCGGGGCTAATATTCTGAGCCAGGAACATCCGGTTAACGTGGTTGGTATTCCGGCAACTATTGATAACGATATCGTCGGGACGGATGAGACGATTGGTTACGATACCGCGCTGAATACAGCACTAGATGCCATTGATAAAATCCGGGATACCGCAGATGCCCATGAGCGCTTGTTTTTAGTTGAGGTGATGGGCAGAGACGCAGGATTTATTGCTCTGGAAACAAGTATTGCCGGTGGAGCCGAACTCGTGTTATTACCTGAGGAGCTCACCAATATCGATGAGGTAAAATCTCAGCTTCATACCATGCTGAGGGAACAGCGTCGCAGCAGCCTTGTCATTGTAGCTGAAGGCGATGAAACCGGTGGAGCCCTGAAGCTTGCCGACCAGGTTAAAGATGAATTTGAGCAGTATGATATGCGTGTGTGTATCTTAGGGCATATCCAGCGTGGGGGTGGCCCAACAGCGAGAGATCGCGTATTAGCCAGTCGCTTAGGTGCTGCTGCTGTAAAAGTATTGGTGGAAGGGCATACGCAAATCATGGTAGGTATTGTGAACAATGCCCTGAAGATTACCCCGATCCGGATTGCCGTAGCCAAGAAAAAAGATCTGGACTATTCCCTCCTTGAACTTGCAAAGCTGTTAAGGTAACCCATGATTTCTTGTGACATAAGTATAGCCCGGAAGTTTATTACCGAGTCGGAATATATACGTTCCCGACGCCTGGCAGATGATGCCCTGGAGCAGTTAAGAGCAAAAACCGGTCCCGGTTCAGAATGGTTAGGCTGGAGAGATCTGTTGGGTTCACCGAATGATGCTCTTTTACAAGAAATAGAGACCATCGTGTCTGAGGTACGTTCTGATGCTGACGTGTTTGTTTCGTGCGGAATCGGTGGATCCTATCTGGGAGCAAAGGCTGTTATTGAAGCTCTTACCCCGGCTTTTGGATATCAGGGACCTGAAATTGTGTATGCAGGTCACCACATGAGCGGGAGTTACCTGGAACAGTTGTTAGCCTACCTGCGCGAGCCAAAGGCTGACGGCACACCCAAAAGTATTTACCTGAATGTGATTTCAAAGTCAGGTTCTACCCTGGAAACAGCACTTTCTTTTCGGGCAATCCGTGAATTAATGGAAGATTTATATGGTGAGGGGGCTTCAAGCCGCATCATCTGTACCACCAGTGAAGAGGGCGGTATTCTGAATCAGCTTATCGATCAAAAAGGGTACCGGAAATTCGTGATTCCCAATGACGTTGGAGGGCGATTCTCTGTGCTCACACCGGTAGGGCTTCTGCCGATTGGAGTTGCCGGTATTGATATCAAAACCCTCTTTTATGGGGCGGTTTCGGCTTTTAACACGTTTGAAGAAAATGCAGAACAAATTTTAGAGTATGCTGCATTGCGTCATGCCTTGCACGAAAAAGGCAAGACCATTGATGTATTTGCCTGTTTTGAACCGGAGCTAACTTCATTTGGCGGTTGGATACAACAACTTCTGGGAGAAAGTGAGGGTAAAGAAGGAAAAGGGATTTTTCCTTCTGTTGCTGCATTTTCTTCCGATTTACATAGCCTGGGTCAGTTTATTCAGCAGGGACAACGGGTGTTGATGGAGACCTTTCTCATTGTTAAGCACTCCTTTTCCAGACTGGAAGTTGACGAACAGGAAGGTAATTTTGATCAATTGAATTACCTGGCCGGGCGATCGTTCCACGATATCAATACCAAGGCAAGAATCGGAACTACCGAAGCGCACCGGGAGGGCGGAGTACCCATCATTAATATTGAAATAGAAAGTTTAAACGCTGAGCATATCGGTGCATTAATCTATTTCTTTGAGCTGCTAACGGGCGTTTTTGTGTACAGCCTTGGGGTAAATCCATTTAATCAACCAGGAGTTGAAGATTACAAGAAAGCGATGTACCGTCTGTTAGGAAAAGAAAACTAACTATGACGGAATTAAAATCGAAGTACATTGCCGTAGCAGGAAACATCGGGGCTGGTAAGTCATCACTTACCGGCCTGCTTGGAAAACATTTTGGTTGGGAAGTGTTTTACGAGTCGGTAGATGACAATCCATACCTGGCAGACTTTTACGAAGATATGAGGAGGTGGAGCTTTAACCTCCAGATTTACTTTTTATCCAGTCGTTTCCGGCATCAAAAGGAGATGCTACAGGAGAACAAGAGCCTGATTCAGGATCGGACGATATATGAGGATGTGGAGATTTTTGCAAAAAACCTCCACCAAATGACCTTAATGAGCGATCGTGATTTCAAGAACTATGAGGCTCTTTTCAACGAGATGAGTTACTATTTGCGTCCGCCAGATTTGCTCATTTATCTCCGGGCTCAGGTTCCGACGCTGGTTCGCCAGATTCAGCAAAGAGGAAGGGAGTATGAAAACACCATCCGGATCGATTACCTGGAACGCCTAAACGGGCTATATGAAGACTGGGTGGGACGTTATCCCCACGAGAAGCTGATTATTGATACCGATGACCTTGATTTTGTAAATCAGCAGGAAGATCTCGGTAAGGTCATAGAGCTGGTCGAGCAACGACTGTTTGGTCTCTTTTAGTAGATTGAAGTAAACAGTAAATATTGCTAACTTAGTAAGCTATTGAGGAGGCAGTATGCTACAATTCAAGATCTTTGAAATTCCTGAACAACAAAGTGAACGTACCGTTACACTTTCGTCTGGTGCATTGGAACTGGGTAGTATCCCGTTCGCAGGCGGAGAAGTTGCATTGCAATTTTACAGAAACGTACACTTTATCAGGGTTGTGTTTACCGCAAAGGCTGAAGTTGAACTGGTATGTGACCGATCATTAGATGTTTTTCCATACACATTGAATGCCTCTTACGAGGTCGTGTTTAAAGACGATGTAAAGGAAGAATCGATCGATGAAAGTGGTGCCATTCGTAAACTTGATTTCAGCCAAAAGTATATTGATTTGGAAGCTGATGTTCGTGACAGCTTATTATTGTCTGTTCCCAATAAGAAATTACATCCCCGGTTTTTGGATGAGCACGGCGAGCCGAAAGAAGAATTTTACCAGCAATTTGGCGAGGTAGAAAGCGGCGATTCGGCCGAAACGCTTGATCCAAGATGGGAAGCACTCAAAGAACTAAAGAAATAAAATCGCAATAGAAAGCAATGGCACATCCAAAACGAAAAACTTCCAAAGCGCGTCGTAATCAAAGACGGTCTCATCATGCGCTGGCCGACATTACGCTCGCAAAGTGCTCTAACTGTGGCAGCCTGCATCGTTATCACCATGCCTGCCCATCGTGTGGCTATTACCGCGGACGTCAGGTAATGACAGTTGCAAACTAACTGAAAGCCAATGAAAATCGCTGTTGACGCTGTTGGTGGAGACTTTTATCCCAAAAATCCGATAGAAGGCGCCTTAGCGGCGTTAAGCGAATTTGATGATCTTTCCATTCTCTTACTTGGTCCTGAGGAACAGGTCCGCAAAGAACTGGGGAATCACGATTACCCCTCAGAACGGATTCAGGTTGTTCATGCCCCGGAAATTGTAGGGATGAAAGAATCTCCTGCAGTCGCAATCAAGACCAAGCAGGAATCTTCCATTGTAGTAGGGATGGGGCTACACAAAGCCGGACAGGTTGATGGTTTTGTAAGTGCCGGAAATACCGGTGCTTTGTTAGCAGCTTCAACATTTATTCTGGGAAAGCTAGAGGGTGTGCATCGCCCTACTATTGCAACGTTTTATCCAACTATTAAGGGTTTTCGTCTCCTTGTGGATGCCGGTGCCAACCTTGAGTTAAAGCCCGATCATGCCGTACAATTTGCCCGAATGGCCCAGGTTTATTCCAAGGTAATTCTGAATATTGAAGAACCAACCGTTGGATTGCTGAATGTGGGTGAAGAAGAAGAAAAAGGAACGGACAATCTTAAACTTATACATGCCGCATTAAAGCCCGTATCCGGGTTTATTGGCAATGTAGAGGGTCGGGATGTGCTATCAGGCAAAGCCGATATCTATGTATGTGATGGAGTAGTCGGTAATATTCTCCTTAAATTCGGAGAAACCATCCCTGCAACCCTGATGAAAATGCTACAGACTGCGGTTGCAAAGACAACTATTGATCCGGATGATGTTATTCAGACACAAAAGATTTTGAAAGCAGCTTTGGCTCCGTTCGATTATCAACGCGTTGGTGGGATCCCGTTTCTGGGAGTTAATGGAGTAAGTATCGTTGGGCACGGGGGAAGTTCTCCGTTGGCTATAAAAAACATGATTAAATCGGCTATAGACTGCGTTAAGCACGATATTAACGGCCAAATTGTCTCTTCTTTAAATTAACCTGATCTATGAGTTTAACTCGTACTAAGATTGCGGCGGTAGGACACTACCTGCCAGAGTATCGCTTAACGAATAAAGAACTGGAAGCAGTAGTAGATACAAATGATGAATGGATACGTACCCGAACGGGCATAAGCGAACGACGAATTCTAAAAGATCCCGATAAAGCGACTGCTTTTATGGGAGCAGAAGCTGCAAAGGAAGCCCTCGCTGAGGCTAATATTGATGCAGCTGATGTTGATCTGATTATTGTAGCTACGGTTACTCCTGATTATTTATTTCCGGCAACGGCATGTCTTATTCAAAATTACATCGGTGCCAATAATGCCTTTGCATTCGATTTGTCGGCAGCTTGTTCCGGATTTTTATATGCGTTAACCACAGGCACTAAATATGTGGAGAGTGGCTTTGCCAAAAACGTATTGGTTATAGGTGCAGATAAAATGAGTTCGATCATCGATTATACTGACCGAACCACATGTATTCTCTTTGGTGATGGTGCAGGCGCAGTCTTACTTCAGCCATCTGACGACGAAACCGGTATTCATGACCATATTCATCACTCAGAAGGAGATACAAACTGTAGCTTGTATCAACCCGGTGGAGGCAGTATCAATCCGGCCACGCACGAAACCGTAGACCAGCTTCTGCATTATGTGCGTCAGGACGGACGCGCGGTATTTAAAAAAGCAACGATGGGTATGGCTGATGTTTCTTCTGAAATTATGGAGAAAAACAATCTTACAGCCGATGATGTAACCTGGTTGGTGCCCCATCAGGCAAACCTCAGGATTATAGAAGCTACAGCTAATCGCATGGGTTTAAGTAGTGAGAAAGTGATGATTAACATCGATAAGTATGGGAACACCACGGCAGCTACGATCCCCTTGTGCTTATACGACTGGAAGCATCAGTTAAACAAAGGTGATACGTTGATTTTGAGCGCCTTTGGCGGAGGATTTACCTGGGGAGCTATTTACCTTACATGGAGTTTATAAGATGAGTACCGCGTATTTATTTCCCGGACAGGGTTCGCAGTATGTAGGTATGGGAAAAGCACTTGCTGAGGAAAATCAAGCCATCAGAGAGACCTTTGAACAGGCTAATGCGGTATTAGGCATCGATTTGATTTCCATTATGTTCGATGGACCTGAAGATCAGCTTAAGCAGACGGAATACACCCAACCGGCTATTTTTCTGCACTCCGTTGCGTTGTTTAACACGTTGAATGTGCAGCCAGATCGGGTTGCTGGTCACAGTCTGGGTGAGTTTTCTGCTCTTGTTGCTGCTAAAGCCATTTCATTTGAAGACGGTTTACGTATTGTGAGAAAGCGTGGCCAGTTGATGCAACATGCAGGCACCATGAACCCGGGAACAATGGCTGCGATAATAGGTCTCGACGATGAGGTGGTCGAATCACTATGTGAGAAGGCAACAGAAGAAACCGGGAAAGAAGTTGTTCCGGCGAACTACAATTGCCCGGGGCAGCTGGTTATATCCGGTTACGTAGAAGCTGTGGAACGAGCCGTGGCATTAGCTCCTGAAGCAGGGGCGCGCATGGCTAAAGTATTACCTGTGAGTGGGGCGTTTCATTCATCATTGATGCAGCTTGCCTACGACGGATTAAAAGAAGAACTCGAAGCGTTAACCATTCATGTACCGGTATGCCCTGTGTACAGTAACTACACAGCGAAGCCAACCAGCGACCCTGACGTGATTCGGAGAAATGCTCTCAACCAGCTGTTGAACCCGGTAAAGTGGACTCAGACGTTGCTCCAAATGGACGCAGATGGTACAACAAGCTATGTTGAAGTTGGACCGGGCAAAGTGTTACAGGGATTAGTTAAACGAACACATCGAAAAGCAGAAATTTCAGGATATCAATAAAACACTATGGGAATCTCACTAGAAGGAAAAACCGCACTTGTAACCGGAGGAAGCCGGGGAATTGGTAAAGCCATTGCACTGGAACTGGCAAGCCTGGGCGCCGATGTGGCCATTACCTATGCACGATCGGCCGATGCAGCGCTGGAAGTGAAAAAACAAATTGAAGATCTGGGCCGCGTTTCGAAAGCGATCCAGGCCGATGCTGTGGATTTCTCTGAGGCAGAGCAAGTGATTAACGAGCTGAACCAGGATTGGGGTAAGCTGGACATTCTGGTAAATAACGCCGGAATTACCCGCGATACCCTTATTCTCCGCATGTCGGAAGAACAGTGGGATGAAGTTATCACAACGAATCTGAAGAGTATTTTCAATTACTGTAAAGCCGTTGCCCGCCCGATGATGAAAAACCGGGGCGGTTCGGTCATTAACATTAGCTCAGTTGTCGGGGTAACAGGCAACGCAGGACAAAGCAATTATGCGGCTTCAAAAGCAGGCATTATTGGCTTTACGAAGTCCTATGCCAAGGAATTAGCTTCCCGTGGAATCCGGGCTAATGTAGTAGCGCCGGGTTACATCTTAACTGATATGACCAGCGAGCTGAGTGAAAATGTACTCAATACCATAAAAGCGGTTACCCCCATGGGTCGTGCTGGTAATGCTGATGAAGTAGCTAAAGTTGTTGCTTTTCTCGCATCCGATTTCAGCACGTACGTAACCGGAGAGGTGCTAAAAGTGGATGGCGGAATGGCGATGTAAGCCACGGTTGCACATCCTTATACGAATCTTTAAGTTTATTCAATAATCACCATATAACTACTGTAAAGGACAAATCATGTCACAAGACGTTCACGCAAAAGTAAGCGCAATCATCGTTGACAAACTAGGCGTCGATGAATCAGAAGTAACAGCCGACGCTAATTTCACTAACGACTTAGGTGCCGATTCTCTGGATACCGTTGAATTGATCATGGAGTTCGAAAAAGAATTTGATCTAAGCATTCCTGATGAAGATGCTGAAAACATTGCAACTGTAGGCGACGCTGTTACCTACCTTTCAGGAAAACTCTCTTAATTTTTCCACCTTTTCTTTTTTATTTATGAATACTCGTAGAGTAGTAGTAACGGGAATGGGCGCTTTTACTCCAATCGGTAAAAGCGCACCCGATTTCTGGAACGGTTTAGTTTCCGGAAAAAGCGGAGCCCGCCCGGTAGATCGGTTCGATACTACCGGCTTTGCTACAACCTTTGCAGCCACTATTGAAGACTACGACGTCTCCAGGCATTTTCACCGAAGAGAATCGCGCAGACTGGACGAAGTACAACAATATGCTCTTATCGCTTCCGATGAAGCCATAAAAGACAGTGGCATCGACCTCGAAACGATTGACAAAGATCGCGTTGCCGTAATCGTTGGTACCGGTATAGGAGGGATGAAAACCTTCTATGAACAATCGGTATCGTTCCACGAAAGCGGGCCAAGAGGCGTATCTCCGTTCTTCATACCCATGTTGATTCCAGATCTCGTTCCCGGGCAGATTTCAATCAAATACGGATTCAGAGGGCCGAATTACTGCGTTGTTTCTGCCTGTGCCACAGGTTCAAACAATATCGGGGCTGCTTACGATGCTATTCGTTACGGACAGTGCGATATGGCGTTAACTGGCGGTTCTGAAGCTCCTGTAACCCGAATTGGAATTTCTGGTTTTAATGCACTTAAAGCCATGAGCACCCGGAACGATGACCCACAAACGGCATCCCGACCCTTTGACAAAGACCGTGATGGATTTGTACTTGGTGAAGGTGCGGGTATCTTCTTTCTTGAGAGCTATGAATCGGCTATAGCCCGCGGTGCTCGCATTTATGGAGAAATTGTTGGTTACGGATATTCATCTGATGCCTACCACATTACTGCTCCCGACCCGGATGGTGGAGGTGTGATACTAGCTATGACTCGTGCTTTGGAGGCTGCCGGGATTAAAGCTGAGGATGTTGATCACATTAATATGCACGGCACATCAACACCGTTGGGCGATGTGGCAGAATCAAATTCTATTAAGAAAGTATTTGGCGATCATGCCAAAAAAATGAATCTGAATTCCACTAAATCAATGACAGGCCATACCTTGGGTGCTGCTGGTGCCATTGAGTCTGTTGCTGCATTGTTAGCTGTGTATCATGGTTTGATCCCACCGACGATCAATATTTTCAATCAGGATCCCGAATGTGACCTGAACTATACGGCCAATGAGGCTGAAGCGAGAGATGTTACCTATGCTATTAATAATGCCTTTGGCTTTGGTGGACATAATACATCTCTGGTGTTTAAGAAAATGGAAGGGTAAAGGAGTATGTGGCAGCGGATTACCTCCCTGTTTCTGAAACGGGAAGCATCACCGTCCTCATACTCATCTCATACCGCCTCACACTCGCCACGGATAAAAGAACTAGAGCGGATCATCGAAATATCTATCGATGATCCTTCTTTGTTTGAGAAAGCACTTCGGCACCGGTCATCGCTGGGAGCGGAAAAGTACCGGTCGTATGATTCGTACGAACGACTGGAATTCTTAGGCGATTCTGTCCTCGATCTTATTACTGCAGAGATTCTATTCGAACGGTACCCCGAAAAAGACGAAGGGTTTCTGACCAAATTACGGGCAAAGCTGGTCAGGGGAGAAACACTGTCCTCTTTTTCCCGGCAATTGGATTTCGATCGGTTAATGGAAATGGGAGAACGATCGGATCAGGTTACCATTTCTAAAGGTATGTTAGCCGATGTTTTTGAGTCGGTGATTGCAGCCATTTATATTACAAAAGGGTACGATGAAGCTTTTGGCTTCGTAGAGCGGGTATTTGACCGATTGGTGGATTTCAAAAAAATGGAGGAAACCTCCGACAATTATAAAAGTGTGTTACTGGAGTATACCCAGGCTACCCGGCGCAGTCTTCCCAGATACGAGTTGATCTCCGAAAGTGGTCCGGGGCACAATAAAACATTCGAAGTTCGTGTGCTCATTGATGGGAGTGAATGGGGAACAGGTGTTGGAAAGAGTAAGAAGAAAGCCGAGCAGGAAGCAGCTCAGGAAGCCCTTAAGCATATCGCTTAAACAGTACACCCCACTTTTTTTATTTATTGAATCTGTTCTTACCGCGTTGGCGCTTGGGCGTGTATGGTTAGTAATCGGTGCGCTGTTTATTACGGAAACAATTTGTGTAATTGCCTGCATTTATTATATTCATATTTGTTAAGTAAATATATTCTATGCCTTCTCTCGGAGAATTTGAAGAGTTAGTGCTTTTGTCAGTCGCTGCACAACACAACACAGCATATGGTGTTTCGATAAAAGAATTTCTGGAAGAACAACTGGAAAAGAAGATCAACATCAGTGCCGTTCATGTATCTCTGAAACGGTTAGAGAAAAAAGGGTTTGTTACCTCAACGTTTGGGGGGATTACGAAAACAAGAGGAGGAAGGCGGAAAAAGATATATGAAATAACTTCATATGGAAAAGTTCAACTTGATGAGCAATACCGAGTACGAACAAGCATATACACGCGAATTCCTAATATATCGTTTGGCTAATGGGAACGCGTGGATCAGAGTGGATTTTGCGTTTTTTTCGATGGTTTTCCAGGGAAGAGTACCATGAAGAAATAGAAGGAGATTTAATAGAAATCTTCAACGTCGATTCGCAAGAATCGAATATAAAGGCTGGTTTAGTACTAGCGTGGACTATACTTAGATACATCAGACCTGAGTACTTAAAAATCACAGACGGAGGGTTTATGGTTAACAGATATTCAATTTTTGTTCATAATCTGAAGATCGTATACCGCGGACTCTTAAAGTACAGAAGTACGTTCTCTATTAACCTCATCGGTCTATCTACTGCGTTCGCCTGCGTGTTTCTTATTTACTTATGGGCTGATTACGAATATTCGGTGGATACCTTTCATTTAAATGATGACAATATCTATCAGGTACTCCAAAATAAGACAAGGGTTGAAGGAATAAAGACAGATAAAAGTACGCCTGCCCTGTTAGCCGAGGCATTAGTTACCGATTTCCCCGAGCTTGATTATGCCGTCACAACCAACAGAAAAACAACCGGAATGCTTTCGGGAAGCAGAGAAGAGGTACAGGGGACCGGGAAATTTGTAGGCGCTGATTTTTTAGAGGTCTTTTCATTTCCACTGTTACAGGGAAATAAAAGCACAGTCTTCATTGAAAAAAACTCCATTGTACTAACGGAAGATCTAGCGACTGCACTATTTGGGACAACGCAGAACGTTCTGGGCATGACGGTAAAAGGAAATCGGGATTTGTTTAATGAAGAGTATGTTGTAACGGGTGTTCTTAAAACCCTGCCCACCCGGTCTACACTGACATTTGATTTCTTAATCAGTTACGAGCAGTATCTTTCCAAATACACGTGGTTTAATGATTGGGATTCGGATGGCGCCATAACGTATATAAGCATAAAAGATGGAGCGGATGCCAACGCCCTGAATCAAAAAATAGAGCCGTATTTAGAAGAAAAAGGGATTAGAGAGAGCACCACATTATTGCTTCAAAAGTTTTCAGATGCCTATTTGTATAACAAGTATGAACATGGTAGACCTGTCCCCGGCCGATTAATGTATGTGCGTCTGTTTCTACTGGTGTCACTGTTCATACTCCTTGTAGCATGCATCAATTTTATTAATCTTTCGATTGCACAATCGACTCATAAACTGAAAGAAATCGGTGTAAGTAAAGCCATTGGTATAACCAAAAGAGAACTCATCCATCGGTTTTTGTTTGAGTCTGCGTTAATGGTTTTCTTTTCAGCTGCGGTCGCAACCGTATTAGTAATCGGTCTACTACCACAATTCAATATCATTTTTGGAAAAGATCTGAGCCAGATTCCCGATCCTGGGTTCATCCTGAAAATCATCGGTTTTCTTTCTGCACTTAGCATTCTCGCCGGATTGTATCCTGCCTATTATTTATCCAGTTTTAGTCCCACATCGATACTAAAAAACACATTCGTTAATTCACATAGTGCTCAATGGATAAAGAAAGGACTAGTCGTTGTCCAATTCTGTATCTCACTTATTTTTATTACGGGTTTTATTGTCGTTCATCAACAGATAACTTTTTTGAAAACCAGTGAATTAGGGTACACCAAAGACAATA
This sequence comes from Bacteroidota bacterium, assembly GCA_039819115.1. Lineage (GTDB taxonomy): Bacteria > Bacteroidota > Rhodothermia > Balneolales > Balneolaceae > JBCBST01. The sequence goes on along the minus strand of JBCBST010000025.1, from coordinate 11,210 downwards.
TCGTTCACTTTAACATACGTGGGAATAACGATGTAAATGGATTCATTAACGCTGTAAAAGAAATACCAGGTGTACAAAATGCCACTAATGTGACGGGTGGAAATAGTATTGTGAATATTTCAGGGGCAGGAAGGGGTTTTTCGTGGCAAGGTTCAACAGAAAGTGAGGATATTCTTTTTGCCAGACCCCAAGTGGGATATAACTTTGCCGAGACCCTTGAGTTAGAACTCCTTGAAGGAAGGTCGTTCAATGAAGAATATGGAAATGAAGAATCGAAATTGATGGTGAATGAGCTGGCAGCAGCATTGATCGGTAAGGAAGATATTATTGGAAAAACAATAAATGATGGAGATGACAGAAAACAAATAATTGGAGTGGTTAAGAATTTTAACCTGGAATCGCTGCATAAGGAAATTCAACCAACCATTATAAGATTCTATCCAGATGGTACAGAGGTTATGGTTCGGATAAGTTCTCTGGATAAAAACACGCTCTCACACATAGAGGAACTGTATAACTCGTATAACATAGATTATCCATTCTCTTACACCTTTATTTCTGATCAATATGAGGAGTTATATCGATTTGAAGAAAGGGTGTCGGTTTTATCCAGATATTTCAGTGTAATTGCCGTCATTATTTCAAGTTTGGGGCTTTTCGCATTAGTTGCATTTACCATAGAGAAGAGAATGAAAGAAATAGGAATCAGAAAGATATTAGGTGCCAGCAATTTGAACATTACACGATTACTAACCGGTAGCTTCTCAAGTTTAGTTGTTATTTCAATGCTTATTTCTTCGCCGATTAGCTATTCGATACTAACGAACTGGCTTTCAAATTTTGCTTATCGAATTACGGTTTCCTGGTGGGTATTTTTTATTGGGTTAGGTATGCTACTCTTTTCCGTCTGGTTTACGGTTGGTGTTCAGGCACTGAAAGCAGTAAGATTGAACCCTGTCAGCTATTTAAAACAAGAGTAGTCTTCTCCATTTCCATAGAGCCTGCTTTGCGAAAGATTGATCCCAATAGCTTGTTTTTGGGTCGGATTACCCCGATTCTTAGCCACTCCTAAACGCATCAGGGTTCTTCTTCCATGCTTGCTCAACTCATCAAACCGGAATTTGCTGAGCTTATTGAAGCTAAAGATTGGTCTGGCCTCAAAGAGGTGCTTACCGATGTTCCTCCCGCAGATATTGCCGAGCTGCTGATTGAACTGGATGGGGATATTGCCGTGGTTGTATTCCGGCTGCTTAAAAAGCCGGTAGCCGCAGATGTATTTTCTGAACTCCCATCGGGAAAGGGAGTGGAGCTGTTAGAATTGTTTTCTAAACAACAGCTCAATGATGTAATGACCAATCTGGAGCCTGATGAACAAGTAGCCCTTCTCGAAGAATTACCCGGGCACCTCACTCAATTGGTCATGAATTCCATTAATCCGGAAGACCAGCGCCAGATCAAAAAAATACTTGGATATCCTGAAGAGAGTATTGGTCGTTTAATGACCCCCAGGTACGTGCGCGTAAAATCGGATTGGACCATCGATCGAAGTATGGGGCACATTCGAAAGTACGGAGCGGTTGCAGAGACACTAAACGTGATTTATGTAGTAGATGAAAAAGAGCGACTGATCGACGATTTGAGACTTACCCAGTTTATTCTTGCTGATGGGGAATCTACCATTGAGTCCGTAATGGATCATTCGTTTGAAGCATTAAGTGCCTACGAGGATCAGGAAGAGGCTGTAAAAGCATTTGCGAAATATGATCGCGTTGCACTTCCGGTAGTAGATACGGATGGGATACTGGTGGGCATTGTAACGGTTGATGATATCATCGATGTGGCTGAAGAAGAGACCACCGAGGATATGCAGAAAATGGCCGGTATGGATGCTTTGGATGATTATTATTCCCAAACCTCCGTTACTAAAATGGTCCAGAAGCGCATAGGGTGGCTCATTGTGCTCTTTGTTGGGCAGATTCTTACGGCAATAACCATGGGGGGATATGAAGACGTCATTGGTCAGGTCGTATTCCTGTCGTTTTTTGTACCGCTGATCATAGCCAGTGGCGGGAATTCCGGATCTCAGGCTGCTACTCTTATTATTCGTGCCCTTGCTACCGACGATCTTAAGCACAGCGACTGGAAAAAGGTGTTTAAGCGCGAGCTGGGGTCGGGACTCATGCTGGGAAGCCTGCTTGGTATTCTCGGCTTTATAACCCTGGTAAGCTGGGGACTGATCGATGGCGACCCCATCAATGCCGAGTTGGTCATGTCGGCTTTAGCTGTGGCGCTTAGCCTGCTGATAATTGTATTATTTGGAAATTTTGTGGGTGCTATGTTACCCTTTGTTTTATCACGATTTGGACTCGATCCCGCAGTCACTTCGGCACCTTTTGTGGCTACGGTAGTGGATGTAAGCGGAATCATTATTTACTTTTCAATTGCTGCCGCCTTGTTGCGGGGAATTTTGATATAATTCATCACCCGGAGACTATGAAAGCCTATCACGATTTGGTTCGAAATGTATTGGACAACGGAGTTCGAAAAGAGAACCGTACCGGAACCGATACCATATCCAGCTTTGCCGAATATTATAAAGTTGATTTATCGGAGGGATTCCCTCTGTTGACCACAAAAAAAGTGTATTTCCGCTCAGTAATTCTGGAGTTACTCTGGTACTTGCGGGGAGAAGATCATATCCGCTGGCTACGTGACGAAAATGACTGTCATATATGGGATGCCTGGGCTGATGAAAGCGGCCATGTAGGCCCGATCTACCCCGTACTTTGGAGAAGATTTCCCTCTCTGAAAAAGGAAGTGGTTCAACTGGAAGGAACGGGTGGTGCTATTGAAAAAGAATTTTATGAACGAACCGAAGTAGACCAGGTGCAGCGTGCTATAGATATGCTGAAAACGGATCCAAATAGCAGGCGGATTGTTGTAAGTACCTGGCATCCCGGGCTATTAAGTGAAATGGCGTTACCACCTTGTCATTTGATGTATATTTTTAATGTTGCGAACGGGCGTTTGAACTGTCACCTAACCCAACGCTCCGGTGATGTGGCGCTGGGCATCCCTTTTAATCTGGCGTGTTACTCGGCGTTAACGATGGCCGTGGCCCAGGAGGTTGGATTAGAACCCGGCATCTTTGCACATACCATTGTGGATGCTCATATTTATGAAAATCATGTGGATGGATTGAAGGAACAACTCACCAGAGAGGAGCGACCCTTGCCTAAGCTCACAATTTCCAACAAACCGGTTGATGAACTCTCGTTTGAGGATTTTACCCTGGAGGATTACAATCCCCATCCAGCCATTAAATTTGAGGTGGCCGTATGATCCTGACTATCGTGGTAGCACACGATCCAAACATGGTAATTGGAAAAGAGGGAGGATTACCCTGGAAATATCCGGAGGATCTGAAGCATTTTAAGGAGACCACCATGGGGGGAACCATGATTATGGGACGCGGAGTTTGGGAAGAATTGGGAGAAAAGCCCCTGCCCGGACGTACCAACATCGTGCTCAGCGGATCCAGAACGTATGAAAATGTCGCCACCTTTAAGTCGCTTGAAGAGGCATTGGAGTCGGCAAATACCGAAGAGGTATTCATCATCGGAGGAGGAATTCTGTACAGACAAGCCATCACAATGGCAGACCGGATGATTGTAACGCTGGTAAGAAAACAGCACCGCGGGGATACCTTTTTTCCTGACTACCGGGAAGAAATAGGAGTAATCTGGAAAGAAGTTTCCAGAAGAGAGAGCGATGAATTAGTGTTTCTTGAGTATGAGAGAATGTAACCCGTGCTGAGTTAGTTCAACCGGGTTTTTATAGCTCAATTTCTTTTAAATGCACACAATAGTACCTGATGACAGGTTGGGTGAGTGCTGAAATGACCCGGGTGTCCGCCGCTTTAGAAAACTCAGTGGCTTCCTCATCTTCCAGTATCCAGATGCTCTCCTGGGCAAATTTATAGGCTTCGGTATAACTACGATCAAAGCTGTAGTAGTAGGGAAGCACGTCATCCGAGTGGGAGAGCCCCTGTGCTTTTAACACCGCCCGGGTTTTCTCAAAGAGTTCTTGTTTAAACGCTTCATCGGGTTCACTATCCAGGTAGGTGGTTCTGAACAAAGAACGATTTAAAAACCGGTTACACAGTAACGACAATACTTCATCTTGAGACTGCGCCCAGAATTTAATGCTGAGATACACATCATGATCATCCAAAGCGGTGTACTCACGAATCATTTGCTTACTGATGCTTTTCAAAGCAGAGGGCTGTTCTACGAGGAAGTACCGGAGTGCAGGTGAAGCAAACGAGAGTTCTTTACCCTGATCGATGATCATACGCACCCGCTTAAAGATATTGCGGAGCAAAGCGTCTGCGCTAAGTACCGTTTTGTGCAGATAAACTTGCATATACATTAACCGACGGGCAATGATGTAGTTTTCTAATGCGTAAATACCCTTTTTTTCGATCACAATATTACCCTTGTGAACCCGCATCGTTTTTAGGATACGATTGATCCCTACCGTTCCTTCGGAGACTCCTGTGAAGAAACTATCCCGTCGAAGATAGTCGAGACGATCCAGATCCAGTTGGGAGGAGATAAGCTGATGCAAAAATCCCTTTTTATAGGTATTTGTGAAAATGGATATGGCCGTATCCAGAGCTCCATCATATTCTTTGTTCAGTTCCTTCATGATGGCCAGGCTCATCATTTCGTGATTGAAATCACGCAATAACGTATGTTCTAAGGTATGAGAAAGGGGGCCATGCCCAACATCGTGAAGTAAAATGGCAATGAGAGTACCTTCCCATTCCTGGGGACTGATGGTGGTGTCTTTTTCTTTTAGATTAGAAAGTACCCGCTGTCCAAGTTCAAGGGCCCCAATCACATGCGAAAACCGGGAGTGCTCTGCGCCTGGAAATACCAGGTAACCTAACCCGAGTTGGCGAATTCTACGTAGCCGCTGAACATAGGGATGGTCAATAAGCCGGAGAATCAACCCTTTAGGAATGCTGATGAATCCGTGTACCGGGTCGTTAAACAGTTTATAGCGTGTGCTTTTATCCATGTTTTGAAAGATCTATAACGTACTGCTCCACATCAGGAATAGTTGGCAGGCGGGTAGGCCGCTGACGCTGAACATCGAACCAAACCCCTGTGGTGTATGCGACGGCCTTCAATTCCTTGTTCTCTGCATGAAACAACGCTTGTACAGCCTCTACGGAGGTGTTACCCAATTTCGAAATCCCCATACCCACAAGGAGCTCAGACGGATAAGTAACTTGTTTCAGATATTCAATGGTTGCTTTAACGAGTACAAAGCTTTTTCCTTCCCGAAACCCATTAGCCATATCGGCTACATCGGCCAGAAAATGGATACGGGCCTCCTCAAAATAGGTGTTAAACGCAGCATTATTGACATGATTAAGAGGGTCCAGATCTCTGAACCGAACCGATATAGGATGCCAGCGTTTAAAAAGGTCGTCTGAATACGTAGGTCTGAACATTAGAAATCATCGTTTAGCGCCGAATGTACGGATAAATGTACAGCTAAAATAAGCCTTTAATGCTCTGCGATTTGGTATATTCGTAGCCAAATCACACCAAACACGTTATCACCGAACTATGCTTACTGAATCCTCTCGCGCTTTTTTGGAAGAATTACTTCAAACACCAAGTCCTACAGGCTATGAATCCTCTGGTGTTCAGGTTTGGAAATCATATGTGGAGGCATTCAGCACCCAGGTTGTAACCGATGCCTACGGCTCATGCGCGGCGCAATTAAATGTGAGCAGCGATGTAGCCACCGTTATGCTGGAAGCACATTGTGATGAAATTGGAATGGTTGTACAACATATCAGTGATCAGGGGTATGTGTATGTAAATAAACTGGGTGGGAGTGATTCTACTATAGCAAGAGCCAAAAAAGTGTACATACACAACAAAAAGGGTAAAGTTGTAGGAGTTACAGGAAATACAGCCATCCACTTGCAAGACAACAAAAACGGAGGCGGAAAGCAGCCTGCATGGAAAGAGATTTATGTGGATATCGGGGTTACATCCAAAGAGGAAGCGTTGCAATTGATTCAAATTGGCGACCCAATTACATACACTACTGAACCGGAATTTCTTAACGACGAGATCTTAACCGGTAGGGCTCTTGATAATCGAATGGGGGGCTTTATCATTGCAGAAGCGTTACGGCAGTTACATGAACGCAAAAAAGACCTGAGGGTTAATGTGATAGCCTTGAACTCGGTTCAGGAAGAAGTAGGTGGCTTTGGAGCCCGAATGATGGCCTACCGGTTTATGCCCGATGTAGCATTGGTTACCGATGTTACCCATGCCACGGATACTCCGGGTATCGATCAAAAAGAACATGGGAGTGTATTGCTTGGAGGCGGACCCACCATTCAACACGGGGGCGCTAATCATCCTAAAGTGGTGGAATTTCTGGAAGAAACCTGCAATACCCACGAGCTCACGGTTCAGCACGAAGCTACCTCAGTACGTACCGGAACCGATACGGATAGTATTTTTTACCAACAAACTGGTATTCCGAGCGCTTTGATTTCTCTTCCCTTAAGATATATGCATTCTCCAGTGGAGATTTGCCACATGGAAGACGTACAACGTCTCATCACCCTGATGGCGGAAAGTGTGCTTGCGATGCGGGAAGACCAGACGTTTAGCGTGTTTGGTTAGAAGCCAAATACACATGAAATAAAAAAAGCCCGACGTTCAGACCGGGCTTTTTAAGATGGATTTAGCTCTAAAAGAATTCGCTGTTAGTTTGCTGGTGGCAACAGTACTTCGTCAATGATGTGAATTACACCATTTGTACCTACAATATCAGCTGTTCCAACTACCGCACTTCCATTTACACGCACTATGCCGTCCTCTACGGTTACTGTAACCGAGTCACCATTCAGAGTAGGTACCGTTTGAGTCGCGCTCAGCTGGCTGGATAGTACTCTGTTGGGAAGAACATGGTATTGTAACACGTTAATCAGGGCTTCGCCTGTTGGGACGCTAGCCAGTTCACCAAAAGCGGCATTGGTTGGAGCGAAAATGGTAAAGCCATTTTCTGTGGATGCAGACAAATCATCGTCAAGGCCAGCATCGATAACAGCACCTACTAACGTAGACAGCATATATCGCTTGGCAGCAGCATCAACTACGGTACCAAAAGCATCGGGTAGAATCACCTGGTTAATGGCATGAACCACTCCATTATTTGCATCCAGATCGGCCTGTATTACAGCCGGAGCACCGTTTACATTTACATTGCCTTCTGCATCACGGGTTACAAATACAGGCTCTTGCGTGAGAGAAGCGGGCATTTGCTCCGCTTGCAGGTCACCCGCGAAAACTTCTGCCGGAAGTACATGATACTGAAGCACTTCTCGTAGCTGATCTGCCGTCAGGTTTTCAAGCAGTCCGGCTGGCAGGTTATCGAACGCATCATCGGTTGGAGCGAAAACAGTTAACGTAGCCATGCTGTTTGAAAGGTCATTAACCAATTGTGCGTCAATTACAGATTGTACCAGTGTTTCAAAGTCGTAGCGCTTGGCAGCTACATCAACTACAGTTCCGAATGCATCCGGTAACAGAACGCGGTCGATCGCATGGATAATCCCGTTGGTAACATTCACATCGGCAGTGACCACAGAAGCCTGGTTAACGGTAACATTAGTTCCTTCTCTGGTTACGAATACAGATTCGCCGGTTAGTGTAGAAGGTGCCTGGGTAGGATCCAGTGCAGTAGAAGCTACTTCTCCGTTTAATACGTGGTATTGAAGAATTTCGGATAGTTGTGCCGGCGTCAGGGAAGCCAGAAGGCCATCTGGTAGCAGATCAAAGGCAGCATCGGTTGGTGCAAATACCGTAAAATCTCCACGGAACTGCAAGGTTGTGGTAAGTCCGGCATCTTCAACAGCACTAACAAGAGTAGTGAAGATATTCAGATCTTTAGCCTGATCGATGATGTTGTTATCACGGTATGCCTCCGGTAATAAAACCTCGTTTATGGCATGAATAACTCCGTTAGAAGCAGGAATGTCTGCTGTAGACACCGTAGCCAGATTATTTACCGTTACCCCGTCGCCGGAATCAATCAGGAGAACTTCACCCAAAAGGGAAGGTACGTCCTGAGTGGCTTCTAATTGGGATGAAGCAATAGCTTGTCCTGAAATCACATGATACCGCAGGATTTCGGCAAGTTGTGTTGCTGAAAGGTCATCCAGTAATCCATCGGGTAGGTTATCGAACGCGGCATCGGTTGGTGCAAACACGGTAAAAGGACCTGTGCCTTCGAGTGCGGCCTGTAAACCGGCATCACGAATCGCCTGTGCAAGCGTATTGAAGTTGTTATCGTTAGCAGCTACCTCAAAAATAGTTAGTTCTCCAGGTGCTACTGGATCGTCGTCATCATCACACGCGGTGAAGGTGAAGAAAGAGCATAGCGCAAGAGTTAGAAGTAAAAGGAATTTATTTTTCATTGTGTTAGGTCTCATTTGATGAATAGATGACAGGTATACACCCGACCTGACTACAATGACTAGTGCTTTTACATTTTAAAACTCAAACTGAAGGGAGAGAGATGGGATAAAGCCTGGTAATCGTCTGCTGATGACTTCGTATTCTGTATTCCCACTGGACGAGATTGGGTTAAGAAGTCGCTGAGTTTCGTTCAGCCGGTTGGTGATGTTCAGGAGATCGATCCGTGTTTTGAGGTTAGAATTCCGAATTGGAATACGATAGGTAACCCCAATATCCGCACGAAAAAACGGATCGAGTCGCTGACTATCCGGTGAGTTAAAATCAAAGCCGGCTATTTCGGTAGTACCGTGTGTGGTCAAAAAATCATAATAGGCATGGTTAAATGCCCAAAACCGTACGGGAGTCCATCGGGCATTGGCAAGGAATGAAACACGTTTTGAGATATTCCAATCCAGAAAGGCAGCGGTAGAAAATGGCTCACTCCAAAAGGTATGGGTCCAGTTCCCGTTAAAGCGAGCATCATTTCTTCTTCTGGAAATCGATACCTGGTTCAGCCATCGCAGTTTAATCTGAGGTTCGTTAAAGGTATGAGTGATTGAAAAAGCCCCACCTACGGAATACGTCTCGGCCTCCGTGAGAAACTGCGACTGGTCTTGAAGAGCGGTTGATGCCTGGGTCGGTTCCGCAAGAAGCTGTTGAATATTCATTTCGTAGCTCTGGGGCTCCCATTTGTAGTACACTTCGGTCTCAAACCGGGTTTGTTCGCTCGGTGATGCCGTCCATCCGCCAGCCAGATGATAAGATACCGGAACGGGTATAGAAGCATCTACGGGTAAAATAAACCGATGAAAAGGACGGAAGGCGCTTGGGCCAATATTAGTTACATCAAACTGGTGAATAAACTGCCGGTACACTCCCCCGGAGATTGAAAAGGTATGGTATCCAAGCAGGGTACGATCGGTATCGATGGTCAGGTTAAACCGGGGCTGTACATAGGCCTGTTGATTCTCAGAACTGAACGTTGACCGAAACCCGGCGCTAAAGCGAACATGTTTGCTTAATGTGAATTGGGATTGGGTGTATAGAGAACTCAGCAGCACGGAGGATTGGTTCTGTGTGGGGAAATAGAACAAATCGTTAAGCCCGAACAAGTAGTCGATGTATTGAAGATCAAGCCCGGTCGTGATCTTCGTTCGGGCGTCCATAAAATAGGTGAGGCTTGATTTAACCCCTGCTTCCCGCGTTTCCTGCTGATCGATTAATGTGTTGTCCGGACGGTACTGCTGTTGATAGAAATCGAAGGCCTGACGGCTGCTATGCCCGGCCTGATGCAGACTATCATTACCTTGCATGAAGTACTGATTATCAGAACTGCTGAATGATACATACCCCTGAATATGAGCATCTGCCTTGGCCGATAATACCTGAAAATGGGTGACTTGTGCCATAGCAGTTTGCTGTTCAATATCTTCCCGGGAGTATACAAACCCTGGCTGCACGGATGCGATCGTTAATCGTTCAGAAAGCAACTGACTGGTAAACGATTGGGAACCGATATAGCCTGAAATAATGGTCCGGTCTAAATCAGCAGAAGTCTTTTCAAAGGTGAAGTGTCCATCAAAAAAACCAAATTCCTGTTCCTGCTTGGCCTGGTTGTAATGGGCGATATCCCCATTTTCGCCCATGAGAAAATTTTGAAGCAAAGGGTCCAGGCGGTTCCAATCCTGCAACTGGTCCCGGAATCCCAGGGGCATATTCCTGCCCGGTTGATTTACCCGCAGAGTGGCTGTGGAACGCCATCCCCCCGGAAGAGCCGTAGAGAACTGACCATTTAAACTATTAGGCTGCGCGCTTACAAGAGCAGTTTGTTGTTCTCCTTTTGGTGCATGTTGCCGAAACTGGATCAACCCGTCCAATGCATCGCTGTGGGTGGCATCGTACCCGGCTTTTTGAATAGAAACCTCATCAATGGCATACGGACTAAAGGCACTGATGGAGGCACCCAGCGTTCCGGATGCATACATAGGTACTCCGTCCAGCATCATTAGATAGTTACCGGGATCGCCACCCTGAATACTTAGCGTTTGCTGACTTTGATTGAAAATGATACCAGAAAAGAAACTGGTTCCCTGTATGGCTGATTCAGAGGCTAATCGTTGAATCTGATCGGAACCGGAAATTGGAACGCCCTGCGCCAGTTGGTTTAAACCCAGAGAAGGGGTGGCTTCTATGACAATGGGATCAGCCTGGAAGGGTTTTGGGGTTAACCGGATAACCTGTGAAGTACTGTTTTCTTCAATTTTGATGGTTGCCGATTGGGATTGGTATCCCAGTGAACTGAATACCACAGGATAATCTCCGGCAAGTAAAGGCGACACCGAAAAAAATCCATTCGGGTTTGTGAAGGTGCTGTTTGAAGCATCTGCTAATAAGATGGTAGCATTTGAAATCGGAGTACCTGTCTCGGCATCCAGTACATACCCAAAAAACCGCCCATATCGGGCAGCTATAGTTTTTCGCTCGGTAATAACGTAGGTACCACTCGATAAAATGATAAAATCGAAGGGAGTTCCCCGAAGGATAGCCCGGAGGATTTCAGTGGCCGTACCGTTCTGAATATCTACAAATACAGGTATGGAACGCACCAGGTCCGGATCGTAGATCAGGTCAATGTTGGTGCGGTTTACCAGC
>JBCBST010000024.1:0-32028 GCA_039819115.1 Bacteroidota bacterium | reverse complement strand
GTTATTCCGTCAATCCATATGGAGTCGGAATCGATATAGTGCTGAACCCATGATGCTGCGTTGGTAAGGGTAACATCTTTAACCACGATGTTTTCTGAATCCTTAATACGAATTAAGCTAGGTCGGACATGATCCGGGTTCTTCCTGTTGAAGAATTCAGGCGTTCCTCTACCATTGATGGTACCCTTACCCGAGATCGTGACGTTGCGGACATCACTTCCCCAGAAAAGAGCCACACCAAACAGTTGTCCCAAACTGTCTTTGAACAAATTCAACGAATCCGGATAATCGTCCTGGTTCAGGCTACCAAGCACCACGGCATCAGCATCAATGTGAATCTCCACATCAGACCGAAGAATAATGGGGCCGGTAACATAGGCTCCATCGGTGATGGTAACACGCCCACCACCACGCTTATTCACATAATCGACGGCCTGTTGAATCGAGGCCGTGTTTATAGTGGTACTATCTCCAACAGCTCCGAAAGCCTGAATCGTTACGTCTATATTTTGTGTGTTACATGCCGAAAAGAGTGCTATAATCAGCACAAAAAAGGACATTGGCTTTATGAGAGTATTCATTATCTCGGGTATTACACTGTTTTTTTTCATGCTTACGGTTGCATTTCTCCGGTTTGAAGACCGGCCTGATGGCACAAGCCGGGTTACCTTAGAACGCATGGTCTTCTCTGTTCAGCCGGGCATGGTCGATCAATTCCTGGACACTGACCAACGAGTCTGGACCACCTACCTCGAGCAAAAAGAGGGATTCCTGAGAAAGGAAGTCTTCCTGAACTATGATGATTCATCATCGGTCACTGTTCTCATTTACTGGAATACCCCCGAATCCTGGTTCAACATCCCCCGGAAAGAGATGATGCAGATCGATTCGGTGTTTAACTCCCAGTTCAATGCAGAATTTTATACACTCGAAGTCGTGGAGCCCTTGCGCATCTATAATCCATCTTCCAGATAAAGACTTCATTCGGATGGGATCGGTTTAGCCGCGAGGAGAGTTTGCACGAGCTTATCAAAATCAACCTGGTATTGATCCGTGAGCTGTTCTTTAACCGGATCCGATAGCCTGTCTGCGAATACTTCTCCCCCATGCATAGCACCTACAAATGCTCCCAGTAACTGAGCAGCAGAATCGGTATCGTACCCGAATTCCACCGTTAACTGCATGGCTGCCAGTCCATTATACTCAGCGAAATGCAAACAGGAGAACGAAATTACAACCGGAACCCACGTTTCCCACCACGTTCTTGCATTTAATTCCTGCTCAAGGATTTCAAACAACCTACTGGGACTTCCTTCGGCACGCTCGGCAATGGAAATCGACTGATCCATCCACTCGTTAAACCGACGGGGAACCCAGGGTACCTCAGCATAACCGAATGGATCGGTCGTTCTCATGGCGGTAAACACGTCTTCCCAGTTCTCCGCAACCAATGCAGTTGAAAGCCCGGCTACCAAAGCCGAAGTTACATCCATAGCTACCCCGTTGTCCATTGAGTTTATCTTCCAGGTGGCAAGGTATGCTTCTTCCGGATTTCCGGGATACAGAGAAGCCAGTGGTAAAAAAGGCATTTGACCAGCCATGGTAGGTATGCCTCCCCAAACCCGTTCTCTGGGTTTTGCCTTTGGATGACCCGCATCCTGCAGGTTATACCAAACCGAAGCGAATTCATTCAACCATTCCGTTTTAAGGCTGTCGTACAGCGTACCGGGCTGCTCGTAGTAACCGAGCATATATTCCCCAAACGCCTGTTGAGTGTGCTCCTTACCTGATTTCAGGAAATCGATAAACATAAATTTGAATCGTGAATCGTCGGTTACAGATCCTGCTGGGGCCAGGTTAACCCACTGCCCGTATGCTTCCGGGGGTTCAACATACGCTTGCAGAGAAACTCGTGATGCCATCGTACGGAAATCTTCTGATTTCATTTTGAGCCCCTGGGTTACCCAATGTGACTGCTGCCGTTCCCGGTATTCTACCGGGCCTCCAAGCGCATCTCCTATCATTGAGCCTATGAGCAGACCTTCCACCCGGCTTTCCAGAGATTGAGCGAACAAGCTTGTGGAACACAAACTCGTCAATAAAAGTGTGAGTGCGAGATGTTTTGAAATCATAGAAAATAATAATGCAAAATTTTACTCATTTTTTGCACGGTTGGGAAATTTCTGATTCCTGAATTATCATCTTTTTTCGTAATGTAGTCTGATTTTTAAAACCATGTAACGCAACTTTTTATCATGACCAGTCAGCAAACGTCGTATCGAGGGCCTTTTGCCATAATAACCACCCTGTTTTTTATGTGGGGGTTTATTACGGTGCTGGTCGATGCGTTAGTCCCCCGCCTTCGCGATGTATTTGAGTTATCCTATTTTGAAGCCGGTGTGGTGCAGTTTGCCTTTTTCACAGCCTATGCGGTGTTTTCTATACCAGGCGGTAAAATCATATCGCGCATCGGCTACAAGCGAGGTGTGGTTGTTGGGCTACTTACCATGGGACTGGGTTGTTTCCTGTTTTATCCGGCTGCATCACTTCGGATATTTCCCATCTTCCTGATGGCGATGTTTGTACTGGCCGGTGGAATTACCATTCTCCAGGTTGCCGCCAATCCCTATGTAGCAGCACTTGGTCCGGAAGAATCGGCCTCCAGCCGGCTGAATCTATCCCAGGCGTTTAACTCATTGGGTACCACCATTGCCCCGTTGATCAGTGCCGCATTCATCTTAAGCAGCAACGTACTCAGCTCCCAGGAAATACAGGTCTTATCTCCTACCGAACTGGATGCGTATTATGTGTCAGAAGCCTCTGCCGTACAAGGACCGTTCATCATTTTAGCGGTTGTTATTGTGGTATTGGCAGGCATCTTTGCCATCATTAAGCTTCCTGCTATCCTTGAAGGTGATGAGAGCAAAGGAGGCAACTACAGCACGGCCTTAAAAACCAAACATCTCATGTTGGGTGCGATCGGGATTTTTGTATATGTGGGGGCCGAAGTATCTATTGGCAGTTACCTGGTTAGCTATTTTCTGGAATTGGATGTACGAAGCCTTGTAAGTAATTCAGGGTTCATGACGGGTGTGGGAAATACTCTTTCCCGTGTTTTTTCTGACACTCAACTTGGGGATATGACGCCTGCTCAAATAGCGGGCACCTTTGTGTTCTTCTACTGGGGTGGCGCAATGGTGGGACGGTTTATCGGCTCTTACCTTCAGTTGAAATTCAATCCTGGCAAACTGCTAGGGTTATACGGGTTGGTAAACGTAGGCTTACTCCTCATCTCCATGAACTCGAGTGCTTATGTGGCGTTTTGGAGCGTTCTTTGTATCGGTTTATTTAACTCTATCATGTTCCCTACCATTTTCACCCTGGCCATAAAAAAGCTTGGTGTACATACCGCACAGGGCTCAGGTATCTTGTGCACGGCCATTGTAGGCGGGGCCTTCATTCCTCCGATGTACGGCTTTTTTGCGGATAAAATCGGGGTTCAGCTCGCGTTCTTTGTTCCGGCTCTGTGCTACCTCTACATCTCATGGTATGGTCGTTTTGGGTCGGTTATTGATGGGGCTGCTACTACCACTCAGGAAGAAGACGCTGTTCCGGCTGTATAATGCGTATACCCCATCACATAGCCTGTCTATTCCTGTTTCTTTTGATGTACCCAATGGGATTAGCAGCTCAGGTTGAAGGCTGGCCCGATTACGTACGTGAAATTCAAATTAACAGTACCTCAGATGGAACCGATCAACCCTCCATCATGTTCGTTCCAGATGGCGATGAGCCTGTGCCGTTACTGGTAGCCCTTCATACCTGGTCGGGTACCTATAAACAAACCTACAGTACTCCATACGTCAAATTTGCTAAGGAAAAAGGATGGGCTTTTATACACCCCGATTACCGGGGACCCAATCGCACTCCTGAATCTACTGGTTCAGAATTGGTGCTCCGTGATGTATTGGATGCCGTGGAATTCATGAAAACAAACTATGCCATCGACAACCGACGTATTTACCTCATTGGAGGAAGCGGAGGTGGATATAATGCCCTGCATGTCGTGAGTCGAGCCCCGGAAGTATGGGCTGGCGTTTCCGTATGGGTACCTATCAGCGATTTGGAAGCCTGGTACTATGAGAACATGGAAGCAGGACGTCATTATGCCAACGATATTGTAGGGGGAACGGGAGGCATACCCGGAAGCTCTCCCGAGGTCAATGCAGAGTATAAAAAGCGTTCTCCGGTATATCATCTGGCCGGGGCTACAGGTGTGTCCATCCACATAGCAGCCGGGATCAGGGACGGGTATACCGGAAGTGTACCGGTCTCTCACTCCATTCGGGCTTTTAATGCGTTGGCTCATTCCCGACACCACATCCACCCTTCCGAAATCAACTACTTTGTGAAAGAGGCGGAGGTCCCCCCGGAACTGGTGTTCAAGGGCCGGGATCTATCGTTTCCGTCTGAGAAGCCTGTTCTGTTTCGCAGAACCTCTGGTAACACCATCCTGACCATTTTTGATGGTGGGCACGATACGTTATATGAAACCGGGTTAACCTGGCTCGAAAAAAAGAGAAAATGAGATACCTTCTACTCGCCTGCTTGCTCGGCCTGGTGTGTTCGGATCCTGTGTCATCACAAAAAAACCCGGTCATTTCGGGCGACTGGAGCGACCCGGCCTTTTTGTTACATGATGGAGTGTATTACTCTCTGCGTTCCACCTTTGGGTGGCAACCTGGTCTTCAATTGATGAAATCGGATGATCTCGTACACTGGGAGTATATTGGGTTTGGATACCAGGGCGTTGACCTTGGCATTCCTGTTGGGGAATTAGGGCTGGGTATCTGGGGATCAGAACTTGGTTTTAACCCCAATACCGGCACGTTTCTGATCTATGCTCCGGTTATACTCCGTAACGATAAAGAAGCATCCGGCATCTATGTGTTTTCATCCGCCGCGCCGGAAGGACCTTACACGAATCATGGCAAACTAACGGAGCATATCGACCCCGGCTTTTTTGTGGATTCTGACTCCAGTTTGTATCTGACCAATAACTCAGGAAATATCTATCTCTTATCAGATGATGGGTTAAGCGTCGAAAAGAAGATTGGAAAACGGCCTTATATCCGCGACTATGCTTCTGGTGAGGGTCCTGAGCTATTTCGAAGAGGAGATTATTACTATTACCTGGCATCCAGCGGAGGAACGGGTCCTTTTCAACAACATAAGGTACTGAGCTTCCGAAGTTCCTCCCTGAATGGAGACTGGGAGGCTGATCCAAATAACCCGGTCAAATATGCACCTCATACCACTAAAGCCCGCATACAGGGACCAGGACACGGCGAAGTGTTTCAGACAAAGGACGAGGAATGGATTCTTTCCACTCATGGCTATGAGCTTAATTACGCAACCCTGGGACGGCAGGCCTCTTTCGAACGCGTGGAATGGTCGGAAACCGGATGGTGGAGGCCGTTAGCTGGCAAAACAACCCCTGAGTTTTTTAGTGTTCCTCCATCCTCAACAACGAAATTGAGGTCAGTATCCAACACGTTTGAATATCCTCATCTGGGACCAGCGTGGTTTTTTCATACCGTACCCGACTATTCAGGAGCAGCTTTTCATGTGGATCAACGATCCAATACCCTTACGGTAAAGGCTCCCTCTTCCTTGCTTTCTACCCGGGAAAAGTATCAACGCTATTTCTTTCAGCGCGTCTCGGAAAAAGCATTTGAGATTTCCACGCAAGTCACGTTTACCCCGGAATCCGCTGGCGATATGGCCGGACTTATTCTCTATGCTGATACCTCCAACTTCGTAAAACTGGGACTCACCCTGATGGATGAAAAGCCGGCGATTTCCATCGTTCGTTCGTACCGTATCTACGATTACATTGCCAAGCGGTTTATAGCCGAACCGGTACAATCAGCGGTACTTGGTTCTGTGGATGTACAGGCTGAAGACGCCAGAACCGTTGAATTAAAAATAAAGGTAGAAGACCCCGAAACGGCCCTTTTCTTTTACCGGGTGGATGCAAACGACGACTGGGAAGAGCTGGCTCTTACCCTCCCGCTTTTTTTTGGGCGAAAAGGATACCCTGATTTAGGTTGGAATCGAGGCCACTGGACGGCTACCGTTATGGGGTTGTTTATGGATCATGGATCTACTGAGGTGGCTAACCAAGCTGAGTTTATGTACTTCAGCATTGACTAGTCAGTACGATGAACACCCTTCCTCCTTTTCGGTTTTTTATACTGTACTTACTGGCGGGCTTTATGCTACTGCAGTGTACAACAGAACCCGCATCGCCTCCTCAAATCCGGGGATGGAACCTTCTGTCGTCTGATTTGATAGCGGGTAAACGGGCACTGGACAAAGCGGATGAGTATACGATCAATCATCTTCAGCTCTCTCATCAATTGATCATGGATCTGAAGGATGTGAGAAACCCCAAAAAATATCAGCCTGCTAAACAATTCATCGAAGAAGCCCGGTCAAAGCAAGTAGAAGACATCCTGGTTTGGGACCATGCCTTATATTCACTCAGCTACTACCCTGACCGGTTTAAGACTCCGGAAGGCAAGCTAAACCTGGACGATACCGGGTTTTGGAAATGGTTTTCGGATGATTATCACTCCATGCTCGATTCTCTGCCCCACATCAGCGGAATCGTACTTACGTTTATTGAAACAGGTGCCCGGGTTGAACAACAATACTCTGAACGTTGGATAACAGAAGCTGAGAAACTGGCTCACCTGGTCGATTCTGTGGCCCATATCGTGATTGATGAGCGGGGACTGGACTTGTACATCCGTACGTTTATGTATCATAAAAATGAACTGGATGATCTCCTCAGCGCGGTACATCTCATTGCACACCCCAAAGTGAAAGTGATGAGTAAAGAAACGCCCCATGACTTTTTCTTAACGCATCCGGTAAATACCTATGTAGAAGAGATTGACCGCAAGGTGTTAATCGAATTTGATCTTGGCCATGAGTTTAACGGCCAGGGCATCATAGCCAGCATCCTGCCCGAAATAACCATTCAACGATGGAAGTACTTCTCCAACCTCCCGAATGTGAGCGGGTATGTAGCCCGAACCGATCGGTTTGGCGATACCCAAAACATAGGGCGCCCTACGGAAATCAACCTTTATGCCTTAAAACGAATCGCTGAAAACCCTGAACTCACCGCCCAGGAAATTGTCGGTGAATACATCGAAACCCATTATGGCGAAGACCTGGTAGAGCCACTCACAACCCTGTTCCTTCAAACCGATGATGTGATCCTGTCCAGCCTCTATACCCTTGGTATGCATATCAACAATCACAGTGCGTTCGATTTTGACTATGAAAGTAATTATTCCCGTCATGTGTCCGGGAAGTGGTTAGAGCATCCTGTTTCAGAGATTTACCATTCCGTGGATACTTCCTACCATTACTGGCAGGATATCGTAGAACATCTGTCTCCAGCACGATACAAAACGTACACACACGATACGGGTAAGCCAACCATTTTAAGCGTTGAAGCGCCATGGGTTCTGGAAAATGGCTGGGTTACACCAGAAGATCGAATCAATCTTCACTTTCTTACCGAAGTCATCAAAGAGAAAACGTACAGCGTGCAACTGGCCGGCGAGCTGCTAAGTGATCTAAAGAAATTGGAACCTCGTTTTAAGGATCGGCAGGCGTACGAGGAGTTGGTTCATCTATATGAGCGCACCCATCTCTCAGCTCAGCTTTATGCCGCAGGGGCCGCAGCCTATTTCGGATATCGGGCCTTTATTAATGATCCAGACCAGTCTGAGATTCGGAATATTACCTATAACGGTTTAATGGAATCAGACCGGATAGCTGATCTGATCTCATCCTATCCTTTTCCGGGTCCTGCTGGACAATTAAATTGGGCAAATGAGGCTGTTCGGGCTAACCGGATGTCGGAACGTATTCGAAACGGATGGGATACCTATGGAGGAATTCCGTTCACCTACACCTCTGCCCGATAAATACCTTTACGTTTTTTGCTGAGGTTTTATATGTTTGTGTTGTGCATGTGCTTTTCTAATCGTTTATATCAGGCATACTGTCACAAACACTTCTCCACAATATCATACACACAACCCGGTTTGAAGTGATGTATACTTAATTATTCAAGAAATTTTGAACATAATGATGAGAGTAACTCCATTTTCTATACTAGCGCTCCTTCTTTTTTGTACGGTGCTTTTTTCAGCCTGTGATAATTCCAGCGGCTCTGACGACGATTTTGTAGAAGCACCAACGGAGCGTCAATTTATATGGGAGGCGATGAACTATTGGTATTTCTGGCAAAACAGTGTTCCTGTACTTGCCGACAACCGGGAGTTTTTCGAAGGCAATGACAGAACATACCACGAATATTTGAACAGCTTTGAATCGCCGCAACTCTTATTCCAGGATGTTCAAAATGCGAGTTTTGACGATTTCTCCTTTTTCATCGAAGACTATAACGAACTGAATAAAGCGCTAAAGGGAGCGGGTAACAGCTTTGGATTTGAATTCGGATTGGTGCGATTCAATAACAACGACGATGGTGTATTTGGGTTTGTACAATATGTATTACCTGGTTCACCTGCGGATAATGCCGGATTGGAACGCGGTGATCTCTTTTTGGCCATTGACAATATCTTTCTTACGGTCACTAACTTTTCCTTTCTGTTAAGCCAGCCTACGTATAATCTGACGATGGGTGTGTTTTCGGATAACAATACGATTGCGGTGTCGGAAGAAAGAATATCGGTTACGGCCGTGCCGTTTGAAGAGAACCCTATCTTTTTATCCACGGTCATTGAGAGAGAAAATGTACGGATCGGATACCTGATGTATAACTCCTTCCGCCTTAGTTCACACAACGATCTCAATCAGGCCTTTGGACAATTTGCTGCTCAGAACATTGACGAACTGATCATTGATGTAAGATACAATAGTGGTGGCACCCTGGTAACCAGTGCACTCATTGCCAGTATGGTTTCCGGCCTGGGTACTCAGGATAAATTTGGAGAGCTCGCATTTAACTCCAAACGAGCCGCCGCTAATAATTCCTCCGTCTTCTTTTTAAACACGGTTCCGCTATATAACGACAATGATGAACGTATCGGCGAAGTAGGCATGAATACCCTTAACCTGGATCGGGTATACATCATAACCGGTCAGGGAAGCGCATCAGCCAGTGAAACGCTCATTAACGGACTCACGCCCTATATTGATGCCCAAAACATTGGTGTACAAACCATTGGCAAGGATGAAGGATCCTTCGTGTTGTACGATGCACCGGTACCGTTCACTAACAAAGACGATGCAGATCAAAGTCACACGTTTGCAATTCAGCCTATCATCCTATCCATAGTGAATTCGCTCGGTATGGGCTATCCCACCGGACTACCTGCCGACTTCGCAATAGATGAACTCGATTTCCTTGATAATCTCGGGGAATTGGGAGATGTAAACGAACCCCTCCTTGCCGCAACCATCGCACGAATCGAAGGGCAACAACCGGTAGCTAAAGCCTCAAATCGCCCTCCTATTGGTACACTTATATTCAGTAGCGCAGAACTGAAGCCAACAAACCAGCGAATCTATATTCTTCCGGAGCAGATTAACTTTATCGATCAGTAGTCATTTACTGTTAAACAACGACTTATTCATTGCTTAGGCATGGTTAACTCCCGATAAACTGTTTCAGCTCTGAGACGAACTGCTCAGGTTGTTCAATTTGTAGCAGGTGGCCACATTTAGGCAATTCCACTAACCTGGCATCGGGTATCTCCCGCGCCCCTTTCTCGAATACTTTTGAAGTAAAACCCGGATGCAAAAATGGATTCGGAATTAAGCCGTCATGTTCTCCATAAATGATCAATGTCTGGGTGGTGATTTCATGTAAACGGTTTGTGGTGGGCTCATCCAACATAGCCCCAACCGATTGTATGACGGCATGGGCAAATTCTTTCATCTCTTTGCCCTTGGCCATACGTACCCGTTCTTCCACCATCCATTCATATTCATCGCTCCAGGAGTAAAAATTACGATTCAGATTGGTACGAACAATCTCCTCTCCGGAATAGACGATATCATCAATCCGAAATACGTTTCTCAGCCATTTTGCTTCTCCCGGCTTAAACGATTCGATGCCGGCAGGAGAAGCAAGCACCAGTTTATTCAATCGTTCGGGGTACTGTAAGGCAAAATTCATGCTGATTTGGCCTCCCATAGAATGCCCCGCCAATATCGCTTTATCAATCTTAAGTTCGTTCATGAGAGCCAGAATCTGATCTGCATAAAAGCTAATCCCGTATGAGAAATCGCCCTTATCTGATTTTCCAAAACCGGGTAAATCAACCGCTATTACTCGGTATGATTTTGACAGGTCCGGAATTACGTATCGCCAGAATCCGGCATTGGATGCAAGCCCATGAATTAAGATCACGGTCTGGCTTCCACTCCCCTCATCTATATACGCTAAGGAGACATCCGACTGGGTACGCTGGGTATCGAATCCATAGTCAATATCTTCAAACTCCAGGGCAGGCATAGAAGCGTATTTGTACCCTGAGCATCCGGTCAGGGTTAAACCGGTCAAAAGGATCAGGAAGAGTATGGGTGTATAAATGGTCTTCATAGCAGTCTCCTTAAAACATCAGCCAGCTAAGGGTTATAAAATGAGTGAAGGGATTCAGTGGTTTGCTGCCCTGGTTTGTAATGGTTGGTGCATCGTAAAAATCACCCAGCCAGGCATAAGCCCCGCTGTACCCTACCGTTAGGAAAACCCCCAGGTTATACTTCAATTCAAAATTCACTTCGGTACCAATGTATTTCCCCCCTTGCCTTGGAGCTACATTTGAGAAGGCCGTTACAAATCCCAGTTTTCCGGTAGCCTTATTCGGCACCAGCGACTTGGAGAAGGTTAAAAATCCGGCGGATACTCCCAATCCCAGGTTGGAGATGTCGTGCACCATGCTATAAAAACGGTTTATGACCTGGGGATCGGGAAACATGAGCAGAGAGCGGTGCGCGGTAAAGATTCCAACCGGAGTACCCCAAACATTACCCGTTAATACGGAATTGATTTGTTTATCAGCAGCTCCATCCTCGTCTCCCGTGGTATACAGTCCTTCAATGGTTACGAAATCCTGGTTAGTTCCTCCCCATTTGTACGATGCCCGGGCATTTGCTGCTACTCCGAGTATGTTTGCAAAATCTACCCGGTTTTGCTCAGCATCAAGGGTGTCCATTACCCCAAAATTGGTATTCACGTATCCATCAAGCCACCACCTGGAGTCAATGAAATCTCTACCATACGAATAATTCACTCCGGCCCAGAATACATCGGCTTCATAGGCCTGAGAAGTTCCCGGAAGTCGAAGCCGAACCGCTCCGTTATAATCAGCCAGCTGGCTCGTGAGGCCCTGTCCCAGCACAGAAACACCTCCGCTTTGTTTGCCCCTGTCGGCCACATACCAGGTATTAATACCGAGTGTGCTACGGGAAGAAATCCGTGTTTCCACATCAATCATATACAATGATACATCATCATCAAACGCAATCAGATTTTCCCATAGCTGGTAGGCTCCGGCTTTGGCGTAGGTACCATCATTCAGTAACCCATACCAGGTTAACCCTGTACCCTGTGTTCCCCAGTAAGAAAGCTTACTTCCACTGTTTTGGGCAAACTGAACCGTATTCACGTTGGGGTCTCTCGGATTATCGAAAATGCGCTGCAGGCCCACAACAATATTCCAGGGGTTATCTGTCGGTTTCAGCGATACATTGGCCAGAAGGGTTTGTAAGTTAACCTGTCCAGCTCCAATCCCCCCACCGGCATTGTTTCCTGCGCCATAGGCACGATCACCAAAAGTATAATCGATTTTAAACAGGGTCCGAAACGTGGCCAGCCCATCCAGCACGACCGGGCGGTATACCATAAAGGGTACAAAACGTTGTTCGGTGTAAGAAGATGTATTCCTGGATGTATTCGTTGAGTTACCTCCAAACATCCGTCCGATTACCTGCCCCTGGAGAAAGTCGTTTGTGGGAGCCACATTACTGAACGTGGTACGGGTAAAAGAGTACCCGATAAACTGAAATTCTTTACGGACTGGATCCTGCAGATGCTCAATACCTCCCTGCCCCCATAGCGGTACGGTGATAGCGCAACAACAGCATAACACGATGATGTACTTCATATCCCTGATTCGTTAATTGATGGTAAAAAACAGGAAGTAATCCCTTACTCCCTGAGTGAAACTAAGACTTGTTAATTATTGCGAACGTAGGTCTGAACGTTAGCCTGGGCCAACTGTCCACCAGATGTACTCCCAAATCCACCTGCTGCTGTCGGAGGTGTAACTCCCGTTATCGGAGGATTGGTTTGGACTATTTCATACGTAAGTACTCCATTTGAATTTCGATAAATACCAACTGAGGTCAGGATGGTAGGTGCAGATTGATTTATTGTAATCTCACGAATATCACCCGCTCCTTCAGCAGTTTGCCATGTACCCGTAAACGTGGTTTCGGAGTTGTCTGTATCAGTAGAAATGACCGTATAGGTTCCATCTGGTCTGAAATCTGCTATAATTTGAAGAACATTAAAAGGCGCCGCCGCAAGAAGTGGTGCTACATTCTCCCCAGCCGTAATCCAGTTTCCTACAATAGGATCGTTAACGGTAAAATCGACCGATTCAGAGTCATCACCGCGGACCACCTGAATGGTGGTTGCCCCAATAGGTGCTGCATTAGGTACGGTCGTAACGATTTCGGTATCGCTAAGTGAGGTAACCGTTGCCGCGGCTGGTCCAAACCGAACGGTTAAACCTTCTGTTTCTGTACCGAAGTTTTCTCCTGTAATCGTCACAACGAGTCCGTTACTTCCGTTTGTTGGGGTAACGGAAAGAATGGTGATCCCGTCATCGTTATCATCGCTACACCCAAAGGCGAGCATCCCTATGAAAAGTGCACTGAGTATGGTTTTTAGCTTCATGGTATTCCTTACGTATTAGAATTGGTTGTCTTTTGAGGTTTGGTTAAGTCGGTTAAGTTTCGTTTCAGTATTTTTCCGGAGTCACTCTTTGGCAGATCCTCCAGATGCGTGAAAAACTTCGGGATCTTAAACTTTGCCAGGCGTTGTTTACAAAACGCTTGTAAGTCATCCACGGAAACAGAAGAGGCGTTTGAGGTGGAGTAAAACGCGTGGCCCACTTCTCCCCATTGTTCGTGCGGTACTCCAATTACAGCCGCTTCTTTAATAAGGGGGTGTTCGCGTAATACATGTTCTATTTCTGCCGGATAGATATTTTCAGCCCCACTGATAATCATATCTTTTTTCCGGTCTACGATGTAGAAATATCCCTCTTCATCCTTGCGAACTAAATCTCCCGTTCGCAACCAGCCGTTCTGGATGGTTTCATTTGTGGCCTTTTCGTTATTCCAATACCCGGTGGTACATACCGGGCCTTTTAATAACAGTTCTCCTATTTCGTTAACGGGTACCTCTTCATCATTATCGTTAACGATCCTGGTCTCGATATAAAAATTTGGGAAACCAACGGAGCCGATTTTACGAATCGCGTCTTCTTCATTCAGAGAAAACACATTAGGGCCAAATTCTGTCAATCCGTACCCTTGCCGGATAGGAACCCCTTTCTGGTTCCATGTTTCTATCAGATATATAGGCATGGGTTCTCCGCCTACAATGGCATACCGTATAGACTCTAGTGTTGTTTGGGTAAATGCTGGTGAGTCGGCCATCATCTGCATCATCGTGGGTACTCCGAACAATATGGTTGCCCTTTCGGAGTCGGACAGAAGCAATACCTGGTCTGCATCAAACTTTTTTAGCAGGATCACCTTTCCTCCTCTGTGCAGAACCGGTGTGGTAAGCACATTCCATCCACCGGTATGAAAGAAAGGGGCAAACGTTAAAATGACTTCCTGCTGGGTAAGATCCAGCCTGAGGCCGGTGTTTATGGAATTCCAAAACAGCATCTTATGGGTAATCAGAGCTCCTTTAGGCCGGCCTGTAGTGCCCGATGTGTATAAAATCATACACGGGTCATCAAATGAGGCATTCATAGTAACAGATGGAGTGCCTTGTACTTCGTCAACAAGGTTAAGGAAGCTCTTCCAACTGGTCGCTTTAAGCGATGGATGCTCAAGCTGATCGATTGTGGCTTGAAACTCTTTTTCGAATACGATGAGCGATGGTTCGGCATCCTCAATCTGATAGGTAAGCTCAGGCACAGCCAATCGGTAGTTCATGGGAAGCAAGATGCCACCCACCCGTTGCACCGCATAGAACAAGGCCACATGTTCAACCCGGTTTAGTGACAATACCGCTACTCTGTCTCCTTTGCGGATGGCATAGTGATGGATGAGCACCTCCGCCATACGTCCTATCCAGTCGTATAGTTCTTTATAGGTAATCTGTATGTCGTCTTCTATGCTTTTAAGAGCAACCCGATCCGGGGCATACGTAGCCCATCTTCCAATCCAATCAAGCTCGATATGGTGTTGTTTATCAGATTTCATTCCAAAACCGGGTTACATGCTGAATAAATAACTGGGGTTGTTCGATATAGGGTGAATGCCCTGTTCCTTCCATAACAACCTCTTTGAAATTACCTCTGCGTTCGAGGACGGCACGGGTTTGGGAAACCATAGGCTGAGGCGGATATACGTCTTCTCCGGGGTAATTTGGAATAAGCCCCATCTTTCCAAGTGTACCCAAATCAAACAAAGAACGATCGCTTACAATCAGATCTTCGGATCCCCTTACCCAAAGAACCGGGATGTGCGCAGTATGCCCGATAAAATCCGTTACGGTAGTACCTACATAAGCCGGCGAAACCGCATTGATCGGTCCCCACTTTCCTGGTTTCACAAACGGATAACGATCGGTAGACTCAAAATCTCCGGGATAAAACCGATGTCCGGTTTTCATGGAAAGTACCCCATCTAAGAGTTCTTCCTCATTAGCAGGCCGGAAAGGAGGATGCCAGTAAAATGCATTCATTACTGAGCGTGGACTTGAATTGGGGTCATCTTCCGACCGGTCTTTATCGGCTAACCGTTTCACAAATTCTGGGTTTGCCACCCCACCTCCTGAGCCTGCAAAATCGGGAGTACTCGGTTTTCCTTCTTCTCCGGTTGATCCCCCAAATCCATAAGGTGAACCCGGATTTACCATTACGGCAGATTCAAACCGCTCCGGGTACATCCCAAACAGTTTATAGCATACATTACCGCCCAGAGAATGCCCGGCTACATGAACGGTATCCAGCTCACATGCATCCAACAGAGCAATGATATCATCAGCCACATCTCTAAGACCCAAAGTGGCACGGATCGGTTCGGCTTCCGTATCCCCATAGCCACGTAAATCGGGCGCCAGTATGGAATAATCAGCGGGAAGTAACCGCATCATTTCTTTCCAAAACACCGAAGACGATCCGTTACCATGAATAAAAAGAAGGGTTTTCCCACTCCCCTTTCTATACAGAACATGCTGACGGATTCTGGAAGTCGATATAATTCGGCTTTCAATCATCATACCGGTTCCCCCTCTGCTACTGTTGTACTTTTTCGGGATGTGAATAGTGAGGACATCAATACAATACCCACCGATATCAGAATAGCCATGGCTGCCGCAACACCGGGGTTCTCTCCTGTTGCCCGCGTAAACGGAACCGAAAGCTGTCCATAGTACATAGTGAAATGAGTAACTACGGCTGTAACAGAGGCTACGATGATGCCCGTCCGTGTGGATCTCCATCCAAATAGCCCAAATAGAATGGGAACAAAAGCTGCTGAGAAATACGCATACACCCCATTTTGTGCAAAAATACCGACGCTTAGCTTTGGATTAACCAACTGATCCCAGGACAGTAATGCGCTCACTATCGCAAGCACAACAATCACAAGTTTATTGATATGCACACTGTTGGATTCAACCTTCTCAATCAGGGGTGTTTGCCGGGCAATGGGCTTTATGATATCCTGGGTTATGGTGGTCGATAACGATTGAATGAGTCCTTCCAATGTGGATAGCCCAGCCGAGATGAGTCCCATAACCACAATAAGTCCGATATACACCGGAAATTCCCTCACCACGTACGCAGAAACCAGTCCATCCAGAGGAATGGGCGTACCGTTTACCGCCAAATCCGGAAAGGATAAACGAATGTATAGTCCTGTGATTACAACCAGGAAGAACAGCATTTGAACGGTGGCCCCTACCACGAGGTAGGTGTTAACATCACGGTCGCTTTTCAGCA
This sequence comes from Bacteroidota bacterium, assembly GCA_039819115.1. Taxonomy (GTDB): domain Bacteria; phylum Bacteroidota; class Rhodothermia; order Balneolales; family Balneolaceae; genus JBCBST01. The sequence continues at coordinate 15,718 of JBCBST010000024.1, read as the reverse complement.
ATAACGACTTGGTGAGGATATGGGGCTGGCATACGATGGCAACCCCAACAATAATCTGGCAAAGTACAATCTCAAAGTAATCGCGGAACAGAAAACTGGTTGTGTTTGTAGGAGAAGCCAGATTGGAATCGATGGAAGCAAGCTTTTCAAGGAATCCACGCACCCCCGAGCTAAAATGTTCATATCCTGAAGTGAGTAGAATACCGGCAACCACCAGCATTAACACCGCCTGAATGGTATTGGTGTACACCATTGAATTGGCACCACCAAACATCATGTATCCGAACACGAAGACAACCACACCCAACAGAGCAGCCATTTCAGAGATGTTGAGTGTACTGGACAGTACCTTGGTGAGTCCCACGCAAATGAGTACCAAAAATGTGATCAGCAATAAGGATAAGACCGCAAAGAAAAAGCCGAAGCCTTTGCTCTGATACCGGGTTTGCATCCATTGTGCCATCGTCAGTGCCTTAACGGAATGACCATGCTTTCTGAATCCTTTGGTAAGTACGACCAGGGAAACCAATGCCGCAAGGGGTAAAGCAAAAGCCATGGACAGTACACCGCTTACGCCATATACGGCTACAAATCCTGGGTTGATGATGAATGTGGCCGCGCTGGTTATCGAAGCCGCTAAGGATAAACCAACCGCAACAGGCGAGAATATGATGCTACCTACCGCATAGTCATCGATAGAACTGGTTTTACGAGCCCCACGGATCACAAAGAACAGAATAGCACCCGCATACGCGAGTACGAGTATCCATCCTGCTGTGACCATATGTTGGGAAGCCAGATTCATTCCACTTTACCACCTGAATGCGTTGCAGGCAAACGTTAATCCACCTCCCGATCCCATCAGTACAAAGATATCGCCGGGGTTTAACTCTCCCTTTCTAACCGATATATCCATAGCCATACCTATGGCTGCTGAACCCGTGTATCCGTACCTGCTCATAATCGCTGGTGCCGTCTCCCTGGGCAAGTTCAGGTTATCCATCGTCTCATGGATCTGGTTAATATTGATTTGAGTCATGAATGCTTTTTTGATATCAGAAACATCGAACCCTCCCCGTTCAGCCACAGTCCTTATCATATCCGTCCACATGATTGGATTCAATTCTTTGGGAAATTTTTTGGCAAATACCAGTTTATGCTGCTGGTTGTTCACACTATCGGCGGTCGTAGGGAAAGCAGAACCACCGTGGTAAATACCCATATAATCGTTGTATTCACCTTTGGTCCGGCTATCAGATGCTAAGTGATAGGGTTGATCGGTTTCCTCCGCTTTCAGGATTCCTGCTGCTGCCCCATCGGCAAACAGGGTTACCGTTTTTTTATCATCAAGATTGAGATAACGACTCATTCCATATGCACCAATAACTAGGGCATGGATATATCGGTGATCTGCTTTTATAAAATTGGCCGCTGTTTCTGAAGCCATCACAAAACCAGCGCATGCTGTGTTCAAATCAAAACTGGTGGCATTAACCAGCCCCATCCGATCAGAAACCACGGCTGCGGTCGATGGAGAAATAAACTCAGGAGTATCCGTCGAAATGATGATCAAATCGACCTGGGCGGGTTCAATGCCGGCCATGGCCAATGCTTTTTCGGAAGCCGAGACACAAAAATCACTCAGTTTCTCTCCATCACTCATCCACCGACGTTCCTGAATCGTCAGGTTTTCCCTCAACCAGGTATCCACATCTTCACCAAGTCGGTCATTAAACCATTGATTGGATACCACACGGTCGGGAACCGCCATTCCCGTTCCAACGAAACGAGCTGATCTCATGAAATCACTCCTCCATCAACACTTAGTGTGGTTCCGGTAATGAAACTGGACTTATCCGATGCCAGGAACACATAGGCATTAGCGATATCTTCTGGCTTGCCCATACGGGCTAAGGGTGTCTTAGCAACCATCCCCTCAATCACATTCTCAGGCATTTTCTGAACCATTTCGGTAGCAATGAAGCCCGGAGCAATAGCATTAACCCTGATTCCTTTTCGGCCTAGCTCTCTGGCCCACGTCTTTGTCATACCAATAACCCCTGCTTTGGTAGCCACATAATTGGTTTGCCCGAAATTACCATACAAGCCAACCACCGAGCTGGCATTCAGGATGACTCCCGATCTGGCTTCTGCCATATGCGGTACTACCGCCTTTGTGCAGTTAAACACCCCGGTTAGATTTACATCAATAACCCGTTGCCAGGTTTCGGCATCCATTTTCATTAATGTACGGTCCATAGTAATGCCCGCATTGTTGATCAGTACATCCACTCTCCCCGTACGATCGATGATTTCTAATACCGCTTCTTCAACGTGTTCCAAGCTCGTCACATCGACGTTCTTGTACGAGATTGAATGGCCTTCCTTTTCCAGTTCAGACGCAAGGGTTAATCCCAGGTCTTCGTTTACATCCCATATCATGACATGAGCTTCCAGTTCTGCAAAAGCCCGCACGGTAGCTTTTCCAATGCCTGCTGCACCACCGGTTACAATTATCGTTTGATCTTTAAATGAATACATAATTTGTTACGTTTGAAAATTTTCAAATGAAGTGATTAAATCTTTTATGAGTCCTGGTTTTTAGCCTCCAGAAAGGATGTACGTTCTTGTTCCCATGCCTTTAAGAATTGCCGATGGTAATCGTCCATTAATCCATAAAAGGCTTTCATTTCTTTCATCCGCATATTGAAGTACCCTACCGAAAGGTCAGAAACCGAATCTTCTTCCGATAAAGCTGCGAATCGTTCCCCCAGCTTCCGGTTTTGGCGCATTGACGAGGTATAATTCCGGAAAGCCTGGCCAAAAATATCTTCTGCCGCCCGATAAAAATCTTTTCGTTCGCCCGGCACCCATTCCTTTTCAATCAATTTGTGGTCTTTCAGCCTTCGGGCAATTTGAGATATAGGGCCCTTACTCATCTTTAGCTCTTCGGATATCTGATCCAGAGAGAGCGCTTCCGGACTAATAAGCAATAACCCTACCATCTTCCCCATCAACGAGCTGTAGCCCAGGTTTTGGTACGCGTGTGAGTAGGCTTCGATGAGACGCTGTTTAAGCTCGTCTTTGGTCATTACTTTATCATTTGTTTGATACTTTTCAAATACAACAAAAGATAAAACAATTGCAAGCGCTTTTTTGGACCATATACCTCAACTATATGGAGTTTAAAGCACGAGTACAGATAGAACCTGGATGAGTACGAGCGTTTCTTACCGTTCTGTTCGGCGGTGTCGGACTGCCAAGCCCTTCAGTATCAGGTGAGGGCTAGAGCAGCACTATAGGCGCCAAGACTCACTGCTTTACTGGTACCGAGTTTTGAACATCCGATCCCTGCTTTTTTAATATTACTGTAAGGAATACGGCGATCGGTACCCGGAATAGTCACCGTAGTATTAGCAGGTGCTAAAAACTGATCCCTTGAAAACGATTGTTCAAGGTCATAGGTCTTTTGAATCAGTCGGGGAAATCGTTTTCCATTTAACGCAGTAAACGTGCTGTTCAGGGAATGGATCATTGCTCCGGCAAACTGGTCGTAGGCTCCGCTTAAACCCCCACCCAGTACAACGTTGGCGTCTAATATGGTAATCAGGTGGGCAAGAGCATCACCCAGCGCGTCCCCAAAACGAAACCAGGTTTCTATTGCTGCTTCCCGCACCCCTTCCTTTTCCCCTTTTGCAATAAGGTAAATATCGGAGGGTTCCGGGGCATTTGACGGATCGATCGCAATTTGCTCTGCATACATTTTCTTGACGGCCCGCCGGCTGACGGAGTCCTCAATATTGGTGTAAGAGAATAGCTTATTCCGGATCAACCATCCTTCAGAAGCACATCCATTATCACCCCGCAAGAGCTGGCCGTTTATGACCGCACCCACACCAAACCCGGTTCCAAGCGTGACTCCAATCAGGTTTTGATACTGTTTCGTATTACCCGCTGCTTTTAGCTGTGTATGTACGTGAGGTAAAAACCCATACTTGGCTTCCCCAAGTGTGAACAAATCACCATCATTGTTAATGCGAACCGGAACTCCGAATTGTTGCTCCAGGTAAGGCCCTAGCGCCACCCCTCCCCTAAAGCCAGGAAGATTGGGTAAATCTCCAATAATGCCCTGTTGGTAATCTGCCGGACCTGGAAAGGCAAAACTGATTCCATCCGGACGCTCACCTAACTGTTTCTCTAATTGTTTAAACCCTGATGTGAGTGTACTCAGACAACGATCTAAATCGGTTACTTCTGCAGGCACTCGAACCATATCTCCGATAAACGCCCCCTTTTTCATGGCAGAAAAAACAAAGTTTGTGCCCCCGGCATCAAGGGTAAATACAAGAGGTGGTTCAGTGGTCATTATTTCTTGGGCTGATCTTTCAGGCTAAGGCGGAGTGTTCCCCCTTTTACCAACTCATTATGGTCGAAGTAGTACTGCTTAAATGGGTTTCCATTCCATGATATATCATGAATATATACCGACGAAGCGCTCTCCCGCTCTACGTTAATCACGAATTCTTTACCTGAGTGATACGTCGGATCGAGCTGAATACGCACCTCATCAAAAATGGGGCTGGATAACTGGTAATGATACCCACCCGGTTTATCATGGTATAATCCCATAGCTGACCATACTAACCAACCCGACATCGTTCCTGTATCATCATTTCCGGGAATACCATCCGGACCTGTTCCATATTCATCGTTTACAAAATGTGTGGTAAGCTCCTGGGTTCTCCATTCTTCGCCACGTACGTAGTTAAACAAATACGGAAACCCCATATCCGGTTCGTTGTGCAACGAAAAATGCCCGTCATCAAATACGGTTTGAAGCCGGTCCAGAAATGCAGTCTCCCCTCCCATAAGATCCATGAGTCCAAAAGGATCATGGGGCACAAAGAAGTTATACTGCCATGCCGATCCCTCAACATACCCTTTCCCGCCCGAACCCTGCCAGCCCAGCTCTGAACTACGATCTATGGGGTCAAAAGGAGCCATCCACGATCCATCCCGGTTTCTGGGGCGAAGGAACATGCTTTCTTCATCATATAACAATGTATAGCCCCTGGAACGCTGCTTCAGGTAGTCAGCTTCCTCATCTTTTCCAATGGAATCAGCAAATTGAGCGATCGACCAGTCGGCATGATTGTATTCCAGCGAGGTGGAAACTGTTCCCCAAACAAATCCCTCCTCTTTTCGGTCGGTTGTTATGGCTTTGTAATCGTAGGGGATGTAACCCATGGAATCATACACTTCAATTCCCGGACGTATGGGATTAAGTGGTGGCTGAAAGAAGGCCTGCTTCCAGACCACCTCCCAGGCAGTTGTTACATCAAAGTCCTGTATCCCTTTCATATACGTATCGCTGATTACAATCGAAGCCGGATCACCTACCATAACCAGGGTTTCCTCCCCAGCCAATTCCCATTTGGGTAACCATCCATTCTCCTCGTACATGCCTATCATGCTTTGAACCATATCCCGCTGCTTCCCGGGATACACCAAAGCCAATAAGGGATGCACAGTGCGATAAGTATCCCATAATGAAAACACATGATATCGGGTAAAATCGGAGGTTCCGATACCTCCCTGCTGATTTTCCATCGTTTTGTATTGCCCGTTCACGTCACTGAATACCCCGGGTTGAAGTAACATATGATAGAGTGCGGTGTAGAATTTGGTCTTATCCTGTTCAGAACTTCCCGATACCTGAATACGTGAAAGCTCCTGGTTCCAGGCCGTTGCTGCATCATCCCAATAGGCATCGAAATCCCAATGCGAAGCTTCGGCCTCAAGGTTAAGCCGGGCATTTTCAATACTGACATAAGAGATCCCCACTTTAACAATCACCTCCTCAACAGAGGTATCGAAATCCATCACTGCACCTACCCCATCCCCCTGTACTTCCACTGCCGATGTAGTTTCAAGATTTTCCCAAAGATGCGTGTTCACAGGAGAAGTACTTACCCGAAGTACAAAATACACCCGTTGCTCATTGAACCTCCCGCAGAATGCACCACTATCCGACCAGCCTTCGAGTTCTGTGTTCGAAACCTTTTTTATTAAAGCAAACTTAGCCACTGATGATAAATTCGACCCTCCATCCAGGATAATACGTCCCTTTCCCTGGTTAAAGGCATACCGACTGATTCCCACCCGGGTAGTTGCTGTCATTTCAACACCTACCAGAGGCCCGGTCAAATTCACCGAGTAATAACCGGCTGTAGCCACTTCATCACCATACTCCGATTTGAATGCTTCTCTGTCCAGTGAAGCATTCTGAGAGGTTGGCATAAGTACAACATTCCCAAAATCCTGGCACCCTGTACCACTTAGATGGGTATGCCCGAATCCGTATATGTGAGGTTCGTCATAGAAGTACCCGCTTTTCGAGTCCAGATTGTTATGCGGGCTTACAGATACCATACCCCATGGTCTTACTGCGCCCGGATACGTGTTGCCCCCTCCAGCCGTACCTATAAACGGATCTACATATGAAACCGGATCATAGGGTTGGGTTTCCTGCTCGACAGCACAGGAACAGATGCAAACGCCTACAATAAAAAGCAGGGCTTTAGCGGGCATATTGGTTGGTTAAACGAGGATCGTTATAGTATTCCATCAAAGATTCAAATGCAGTCGTATCAATCCGTATGACCGCTTGTTTTCTTAACCGAACCGATTCCTGAACCATATTAAAGAGAGGCTCCATTTTTTGGATCACATCCTGCTGGGCCTCCTCAAAGGTTCTTCGCTCTGCATTCCGCTCTGTAAGGTAGGCTACATAAAACTTCTTATTTGCTCCAACCACAGATACCGTTTTCATAGGTACTTTGAACACATAATTTGAAATGGATACCACCTTTCGATAATCTGCTTTTTCATATTCAAAGAAATTGCCGTACAGGGAAGGATCCTTTCCTTCTGTGATTTCTGATTTTGCCTGTTGGGCCTCCTCAAACGTATCGAAAGTGATCACCCAGCCCGAAAAATCAGCAGTTTTAAGGGTGTTCATCTTCAAACGGGTAAACGCGGCTTTTTGCTCTTCAACAGGTATTTCCGGAACCGGCAGGTTTCGTAGATACTGCTTTGCTGCCCACGTTAAATAAAAACGCCGATCTGTTCGCACCTGGTATTGATATAGAGGGTCATCCTCCAATCCCTGGTTTAAACCGGCTTCATAAAACACCTGGTTGCGTAACGCCCGTCCCACCGAGGCCATGGTTCGGTTTTGAGCTTCCTTCAGGGAAAGGAATTTCAACCAGTTGAAATACTCTCCGGCTGTGAACGTACCTGCCTCACCAAAATGCCGATATGAAAGTACCGGGGTATCGGGGTTTAGTTCTTCCTCCAGGAACGAAACATCGTTTTGATTGATATTCTGGCGGGGTATCTCTACCAAGCCATTATCCGATACTGGATTGATCTCACTAAGTGCATAAAAGAGTTGTTCAACAACGGAAGTATCCACTCCGAAATCGATGCTTTGCATGTAATTACGTACAAAAGCGTCGCCTTTTAAATTCAAAATTCTGAGTTTAGTTTTCCCCGTATATCCGTCTTTTTTGTATTGAAATTCTGATTCTGTTACCATGGGATTACCGATGCGGTTATCCACTTTTATGATATGCCACCCAAAACGGGATCGAACAGGTTCAGAATACTCACCGGATTTAAGTCGAAATGCCACTTCGCCAATCGCATCGTCTACATTGAAGTAGGAGATTTCACCCAGATAACCTGCCGAGGTATCGTATGGTGAAATGTTGTAGTACTCATTGGCTAAATCAACAAAATCCTCACCCGCTTCCAATCGGTTATAGGCCTCTTCAATGCGAGACTGTTCGGTAAAAAACAACTGGCTCACATATAGCTTTTGCTTGCTTGCAAAGAAACCCCGGCGTACCTGGTCATCGGTAGGTAATGAAAGCGTATCCTTAAAATTTCGGTTATAGAATACATCAGCAAGTCCCTTCTTCTGTACCATATCCATGTGGACTGAGTATGCCGATGTGGTATCCAGCTCAAGTGAATCGGCATATTGAGCGAAAAGAAAATCGTCAATCAGCGATTCGAGAAAGGCATAGCGTTCCTGAGGGGTATCATTAGTGCCCGTTCGAATAATATGGCGTACATATGCTGTTTGAAAGAACTGTTCGGTTACGGCCTCACCATTAATGAGGGCAAGCGTTTTGCCCTCATCAAAAGCTACAGGAGTAGGTTTCTGTTCACAGCCAACAAGCAGCACCAGTAAAAGAAGAAGGAAGAATTTGTCCATCTTCAAAAATACCAAAAACCCGGATAGAGATTAGAAATAGATTCGGAAATCAATCATGCGTGTGTCTTGGAGAAAATCATTCTCTGCAACAGCAAAATCGAACCCAAACCGAAGTTGGCTATATGTCACTTCAAGACCTGCTCCATAACTCCAGCGTTGCACGATATCATTACGATTGATAAATGCATCACGATACCCACCACGGATGAAGAATTTGGTCGAGTTTGTTTTGTACGTAAACTCGGATCCAAAATCGCCGTTCAGGTTTTGATCGTTCGTTTGGTGTGACTCTCCAAAGACTTGTAAATCGTAGTTGGTCTCTTTGATGAGCGGGATAGCAACACCAAAGCGGAATGAAATGGGAATATTAAACGAATCGGTTTCACGTCGTATGAACACACGATCGTTGTTTCCAAGAATGTCCTCATCCGGATCGTAGGTCTCGCGTACGTTAATCCCTTCCAGTTGAAGCTGTCCCCCAAAGTTCTGAATCGATGCAGCTAGTTTCATGCCATTCAGGTAATCGGTGATCAGGGTCAATCCGATATCAACGGCAATCGTATTGGCTCGCATATCCCAGATACGCTGAGAGATGTACTTGGCCTGTCCACCAATATAAAATGTACTGGTAAGAGGTTGAGCATAGCTCAACCCGACAACAAGATCCTGAGCACTGAAAATTTCGCCGGTACCATCTTCGAACTGAGCGGTGGTTACATCCATGGTACCATAGTCCACAATGGCTCCGCTCAAGCCAAGAACACCAGTTCCCGAAATGGGTAATGTGAGGGCAAATGCGTTGTAATCGATACCCACGAATAACTGATGGTTGGTGAACATGGCAGAACCTGTAGTTCCTATTCCATCCTGAGGAATTGCAGCACCAGAAACGTTCCAGAATAGGGCGTCAGCGCCAGTAGCTGTTGCCGTGTAGGCGTGCCCCAAAGCTGTGGCACGTGCCCCAGTACCAATAGTAAGAAACGGTGCAGCCGTTGTACCAACCTTACTCTGAGCAAGTCCAAATTCAGTACAGACCATAGTAAGTAACAGCACTAGCAAGGAGGCTGTTCGTAGTCGGGAAGAGATGTTTAAATACTTCACTGGATGCTCCTTACTTAATAATTGCAAATTTACCGGTTTTCTCACCTATTCCGGGAGCCTCCACGTGGTACACATATACCCCAAAGGCAATATCCAACCCATCTTTCGATCTCAAGTCCCAACTGGCCGACCCTCCCTGATCCGTAGAGTTGGAACTATCATGATTTATCGTAGCAATACGCTCTCCCCTGATATTAAAAATACGGATGGTACATGTTTGAGGTAGGTTTATGAACTGGATTTCCCGTTCTGATCTACCCTGGATGTCTAAACTGATTCTTGGTTCAAACGGTGAGTAAGCCAGGTACGGATTCGGTACTACCCGGATATCATCCAACTGCGATGCTGCAAGGCTGTCTTCAACAATGGCTGGCCGTGTTGTGAACAAAAAGAAATCACCGGTACGGAATGGTTTCCGGTTGGTAATCCGGATGGTTTCCCCGTTTGCCGGTGGAATGCTCTGTTCACCCGGCGGTAGAGAGATACGAATACGGTGTCTCAGTCGCTGAGCCGATCCACGGCCTTCACTCAGTACCAGATCATCACCCGCATCAAACAAATCGTTGTCATTCCGGTCAATGAGCAACATTTCTGTTCGCTCACCGGTTGACAAATTCGTGGAGATCAGGTTCAGCGGAGCACGGGTATAATTGCCTGTACTTCCGGAATTAAATCGTGGTGGAAGGTAATTCACGGTATCAGTAAACGTGATTTCGTAGTTATCTGGAGATAACTCTCTGTTACCGGAAGGCAAAAGGGTGCCCTGAGCATTTGAGATCTGAAGTCTCCAGTTTGTGGTTGTACCGTCCACCAGACTTGGGTTGGTGTTGTACTGAGGATTTTCTTCCGTACCGCCAAACCAGCCCGTACGGTTTGCATCGTATACGATATTATCTTCATTCTCCAACGTGATGATAATCCCTTCAACGGTAGGCAGTACAGGTGTATTGAACCGTGATTTTTGCAGCACAACAGAGTCTTTTGTCATGTTGGTAACCATTACCGAATCGGTAAAGAAATACAGTGGGTTTTCATTACCAATCGGGGAATCAAAGAAATCAACCCGGTACGTATCGCCAAAATCAAGCTGCTCTTCATTCACAATGCGAATGGACATAGAACCTGTACCTTCCCCATTCGTCAACTGAGAAAGATCATCGTTGGTACCACTGGATACAAAACCAGCCGGATTTGTACGAGGTACAACAGCCTGGGCATTAATAGAGGAACCCCGAAGGTTAAAAAACTGATCCACACCGAAGTTGAACGTATTCTCCTGCGGGTCAATCTCATACCTGTTATCTGTTGAATCAATTACCCCTCTGTCGTAAGCTACCAAGGCATAATAGTAGGTAATACCATTGGTGACATCATCATCTACATAGAAGAATTCGATACCGGTATCGTCACCCAAGTTATAGGCTAGCTGGTTATCCAGGTATGGAATATTCCCTTCTATACCATTAATCAAATCCCACTGGGCAATGGGTTCATAAAGGGTTGGTACACCAGTCACGTCCGTAATGGTACGGGCATCTGTTAGCAGTGGATCGGTTCCTTTGAATAGTTTATATCCCTCAAAATCAAATTCCTGGGTAAAACGATCAAAACTACGAAGGGATACAGAATCCCAGCTTAAGGTAACCTGGCCATCACCTGGCACTGCAGTTAGAGTTGGAGTGAATGGTGGCTGGGCAAAGTTGTAATTGGCATCATAGATATTTTGAACCACAATACGATTCCGGAGGAAGTCATCCAAATCTTCACCAAAAATCCATGCCAGTGAGAAGAAATCACTGGTTTGAGCTGGTAGCTCCACCGGACCAGAACTGAACAGGATAAAAGGCTCCACCTGGGTCAATGTTTCTGGTTCCTTACCGATTTCACCGAATAAGTTATCCCGGACCTGTTGCCATATGAGTAGGTCATCTCTCAGGATATTGCTTTGGTAAATGGGTCGGGTTCCCAAATCGAAACCACTCAGTCCAATCTGATCCGACTCCGGAATATCCAGCTCGTTAAAGTCACGTTCTCCATCCTGGGGAATTCCATCGCCTTCTCCAAAATCCGGGCCATCGTATCCTAAATCATTTGGACCTACCCCATCCAACCCGGTATCATCATTCAATAATTCTCCGGGATCAAGTTGTCCGTTTTCGTTTACGTCGTTGTAGGTTTCCCAGTTTAAGTTCTCATCTCCTGTCCACCAGTAACCGGCGATGTAGGCAGGTTGAGTCTCAATCGGACCAAACACGCGATTAAAATCTGAGGTATCTCTATAATTCTGGACAACGTAATCGAGGATATTTTGCTGTCCTTCAATGAGGATACCTGCTCCTGAGCCTCTTGTTCTACGTTCGTCAATAATTCCATCTTCATCATTATCCAATCCATCGAACGGTTGAGCCGGGCTATCGAGAAAGGCAAACCCTGTGTATCCTACGTCGTATTCTCCATTGGGTCCAATACCGACCCCATCACTATCAAATCCGTATGCGATATCTAACTGAGGATTGAATACCCCATTATCATCAAATTCATCTTCCCCCAATCCATAGTCATTACCCTGAGTAAAAAACAAACTATCATAACTGGTTTGACCCACATTTGTGATACGGTATAGCATAAACATGGAATCTTCCGCTAAAATGTTCGCCCATTGCAACAAGCGAACTTCCATTTGTAGCGCCATACCACCTTTGGTTGAATCAGTACCATCAGGGTAAAAAATAGCACGGTCAATCAGCATTTCCTGTCGTCGTTCAAAAATGCGACCCGTTTCGGGATCGATATGGTTACCCTGGTTACGCATGTCGTCAATGACGTAGAACGACTCTAAATCGGCATTGAATACCCCTCTTCCAAATAGCCCATTCCATTGTCCGGGCCAACCGGGATCGTCAACATTATCCAGTCTATCTGGCCAAAAATCAGGCCAGCTGCTGTTATCATCACTGATTGCCGGGATTCGCTCAAACCTTGAAGTTCGTACATCAAACCTGTTCAGCTCTAAAAAACCATTTAGGGGCTGATTGTTCCAGTTCACATCGTTTGCGCTGGTACGTCGACCAGAATCCCGGTAGTTGAGAGAGACCATCGGTATTTTAAGGTCCTGGTCCGTAGGGAAAAGTCCTCCCCATTTCTCGCGTTCACCTAAGACCCGTCCAACAACCATCAAACCTATGCCGTCAATATGCCGGCCACCAATACCGCGTGGCCAGATCCCAAATGGAGAATCTCCAAACCGGGACAGCTCTCCATGATTACGATAATTGGTTTCAATGAGGTTTCCATCCATAATACCGCGCGCTCCAAAATCAGGGGTGCCCCTGTAATCCGGATCCGGTATCGATGTTTGCGCACATAAGGTGCTCGATAAGATAAGTGTGAAAATGACTGTTAGCCGTAACATATATAGTGCGATAAAATCTTAAAAACGTATACTTAAACCGAGAGCAACTCTTCTCGGAGCTGAATAAAAGCTTTGACGCTCAAACCAATCATCCAGCGTGTTTACGCCAATTAGTGCCTGGTTCTGGGCATCGAACTCATCAAGTGTGTAGTCTGCTCTTCCGGAGTCGTCAAATACAAACTGCGGGGCAAGTACATCAAACAAATTCTGTACCTGGAATATAAGCTGTGTTCCCTTAAGAGGAAGGTTGTAAAAAGCTCTTAAGTCAGTGAGTACGGTCGTTGGCCGATCTTCATTGTTAGGAAGAAAAGATCGTATTCTGAAGCGTTCTGTAGTGTACGGCCGACCAGAATTCAGGCGGTTAACCAGCGTTATACTTAATGGTCGAATAGGTTGAACCGTGATCACATTGTTCAATACATGACGTCTGTCCCAGGGTAAACGGGCCAGCACCACTACATCGTCCAACCCTGCCCGGTTTCTGATCTGGCTATCCCCTGAGATAAACGCACTCCCATCCACGAACTGGAAGGTGTAATCCAGGTTCCACTGTACTCTCCCTCTTGGTCGCTGGAACAGCGATAGCGTAAATCCGCGAACGGTACCATAGTCTAAATTTTCTGTACGGCTTACCACAACCCCAATCGGACTATCTTCGATTACGGTTGCACCAAGATTTCTGATATCACGGGTAAATAACGTGACTTCAAGTCCCAAATCGTCGGTTAATCCCTGCTGAAGGCCAATCTCGAATGATGAAGTTTGTTGAGGATCAATATCCGGGTTACCAAAAGATGCAGATGTGGCCCCCTCATCAATGAAGTACTCGTTATTGTTGTAAATACCGCTCAGAGCCGGAGTCTGGAAAAACATGCCATAAGAGAATCGGATAACCCCGGTTGCAGAAACCGGAAAGGCCACACCAATACGAGGGCTTACCTGAGTTTTAATGCTGGCTGCTCTCCTGTTCGAAATTAAATCTGTGGGATCAGTAGGGTTATCCGGATTAATGATCGTTTCCTGATCAGCCAGATACCAGAATCTAGGAACGTCAAAGGCCGGATCGAACATATCAAACCGTAAACCGGCGTTGATAATCATATTATCCAGCTCAATTTTATCCTGTATGTATGCAGCAAACTCATAGGGGTTTACCTGCAGATCGCGAAAACCAAGACCCGGATTACGTGTAGGACTGAAAATAGGATCCTGACCAGGGACAGCTAATATACTCCGGCTCTGACTATTAATGTCGTGCAGTCGAATATTAAAACCCGCCTTAACCTGATTGTAGCGATCAACCTGGCTGGTAACACTACCTACAATGGTATGAGTCTGGGTCAGGTTATCGGTGTATGACAAGTCATTACCACCTATAGGAAAAGCATTAGGCCCGGTTTGCTGGGATAGCAGGGGCTGTACCAAACGGGGATCAAGCGGATCATCATATAACTGGCTGTTAAACGAACTTCTCAGGTAGCTATACGACAGATTACCAAAAGTCTTGGAAGAGAACGAATGCCTTAAACCTACAATATGGGTCTGATTAAGAGAGCTATTTACATTGCGACTATCCGGATTATACCTGCGGGTTTCATTGAAGCCACCGTCAAAACTAAAAGCCTCCTGAGTCTGGGCAAATAGATTATAATCCAGTTTAGTACTACTCGTCATGTTATAGGTAAGAGAGGCATTGATAGAGTAGCGTGTAAACTCTGTCATGTCCACAAAATCACCATCACCCGTGGATTCAATAATCCAATCGTTTTGTGGGTTATTCGGGTCGGTATATCCACCCCTGGGCGCTGACAATAAAAAGGAGGAAGAATCACTGGGTTGGAACAAATCTCTCCCCCAGGTAGAACCCCGATCGTTGTTAAAACGGCCCGTAAACTGGATACCCAGCTTGTCTTCAATAATCGGTCCTCCACCGCTAAACTGAACATCGACCTGGTTCGGGAAGCTTGCGGCCTGAGACATGGTAACCGCGTTGGTCTGGAAATCATCAACCGATAAATTAGAACCCGGCCCGCTATTACGATCCAGAAATAGGAATTCCCGGCCACTCACTACACTACGGACAAAACTCTGAGAGTTAAACGACCACTCTCTGGGCACATCTTTTGTGACGATATTAACTACTCCTGAAAGAGCCTGACCATATTCTGCATTAAATACTCCACTAATCACCTCTAAACTTGAAACCATGTTTTGTTCCACTTCAAAACCTGCGGTATTCGAAAAGGCGTTATTAATAGGAACTCCATTTACCACGTAAGCTACTTCGTTGGTTCTACCTCCACGAAAGTGCCCTTCGACGACCCCGGCCTGAAGGTTTACCACATCGGCAACCGACTGTACGGGTAAGTCTTCAATCTCCTTTGAACTCACGAATGAGGTAGTGGTGGTTCGATCGGGTTGTACAACCGGGCGTTCCGAAATCACGACCACTTCTTCTCCCTCTATCACTGCCTCTTTCATAACCATGTTAATTTCTGTGGTCCGGTCAATGATCACCTCCACATTTTGCACCCGGACATCGGAGAATCCCAGGTACTTAAAAACCAATGTATACTCACCGGGAGTCACATTGATTATACTATAATATCCATCGCCTTCTGATAACGTACCTCTTGTGGTACCATCAATAAAAACCTGAACACCAGGTAAGGGTTCACCTGATTCATCCGTCACTTTCCCGTCTATTTTGCCCTTACTTTGGGCCAATAAAGATGCCGAAAACAATAGAACGAAAGCTATGGTGGAGTATAAGCTTCGAGAGAATTCGTTCATAAATCTAAAATAATTAACCATTAAAAAGGGAGAGCGTAAATAAACACACGCCCTCCCGTATCTAAACTTGAAACCATGTTTTGTTCCACTTCAAAACCTGCGGTATTCGAAAAGGCGTTATTAATAGG
>JBCBST010000023.1:0-32247 GCA_039819115.1 Bacteroidota bacterium | reverse complement strand
GGATACTTCTTTTCCCTCAAATTCAATCATGCGTATCTGGTACCCGATATTCTTACGACCATCAAAAAAATTGATCCTCAATATGGAATTAGGTGTGGGTTGGCGGTAAATCTCGCTTCGGTCAATTTTCTCATTTTTCTTTTTGATGTATTGATCTTCAAAAGCAATCCTTTTTTGGTTTGACTTGGGTATGATATACGAATCGAGCGCACTCACCACAACAGCCATCGTGATTGCGAATGCTAAATAAGGCGCAAAAAGACGATACAAGCTTATTCCGGCAGCCTTTAGGGCGGTGATTTCCAATCGTTCCGATAACTGTCCTGTTAAAAAGAGACAGGCCGTAAATATGGCCATAGGCATAACCAGTCGGATCATCTCGGGGATATAGTTCAAATAGTACTCATTCCATATGGCCTGGAAAGTGGCTCCCTGATCGGTGAAATCATCACTATTCTCGGAAAAATCGAGAACGATGAAAATAAAAATCAATACGCCCAGCACGAAGACGGTAGTCGTGAATAACCTGCGAATGATATACCGGTCAAACATACTCATCATAGCGCTATTTTTTCCGGAACAAGCGTACCATATTAAGATTAGTCGTTAGCTGAAGGGTAAGCATCAGTCCGATAACGAAGTACAGGATGTTGATAAACCACATACCGGTAAAGGGAGTGATAAACAGCCGGTCGGCCAGCTTTTCTCCCTGAATGATAGCCACCCAGTACACCGTGAGAATGACCGTGCTAATAATAGCAGCATAACCAAAATTACCCTTTTTGGTCATCATACCCAGGGGTGCTCCCATAAGTGCGAAAATAAAAGCAGCAATTGGAATAGAGAATTTCTTATGCACTTCAACCCAGTATTTGCTGATCCGTTTCACCCGCCAGTTGATAGAAGAAACGGTGTTTTCCATTCTGGATTCGTAGTTCTTCAGCTCTCGTTTGGCTTCATTAATCGCATCAAGTTGTTTATTACGGGATGAGAGTGCATTTAACGTTACCATGGTTGTGAGAAGAGCATCGTTCGTGTCCGGAGCGAGATCAAAGGACTGGAAGTTCAAAATTTCCTCCGGATTTTGAGCCAGTATGGCCGGGAGGATAAGCGGGTCGCCATTAAGCTGGCGGTACTGATCTTCGATTTCCAACTCCAGTGAATCGACGACGGCAAGCATAGCCTGTGCGCTCATCGTGCGATCACTTCGGTTTCGTTTGCTCGGGTCGGAACGGGAAAACGATAAATCAGAAATATCCATATTCATCTGATGTCGACCGAATTCGTTTCGTTCAATGGTCTCGGTATCATTGCCATACGTTGGGATATAGCGGGTGATGTTACCATCAAACAGGGTGAGTAACAGCGCGCTTTGCGAGGTGCTGGATAAAAACCCCTTCTCTGCTTTGATGTAGGCCCGATCTCGGCTGGAGTTGGGTTCCTGAAACAGTGTGATATTATATAAGGTGTCCGTTTTACCATCAATGTATTCGACCAGAAACGTGTACCCTTCAATGCCATTATAGAATATGTCAGGTTTTAGCTCAAAGCCCGGCTTCTTAATCCGAATATCGATGAAGAGAGAACGTGCTTTGTGATTGGCTTCGGGTAACACACTGTTGGAGAACCATCCTAAAAAAATGCTCAAAAGCAGGCTTGCTATTAATACCGGCGCCATGGCAAAGAACGGATTGACTCCTGATGCCCGTAATGCGGTTAGCTCATTCAATTCAGAGAATTTTCCAAAGGCCATTAACGTAGATACCAGCATGGCCATTGGGGCGGCCAAAACCACCATGTAGGCTAAATTAGTAAGAATGAGCTCTACAATTACAGGAAAGGGGATATCCTTGCCGATCAGTCTGTCGATTTGAAGAATCAGAAATTGCATTAACAACAAAAACATCACGGTAAGAAAGCAGAACAGAAAGGGGCCTACATGCCGGAGTAAAATATTCAGCTGCAATTTATTGGGGTAGATTTTCAATACCGTATGTTTTGTTAATACTTTTTACAACAGGTGACCGTAATAAGTCGTGTACAAAAGTGCCTTCTTTTGAATGAGTTCTGCTTTTAACATAGTTAAATATATGCTATAATCCGGGCTTCTTTCATCTGCGCCCCAAAATTAAGAATACGCCTATAAACCAACGCTACAGAATTATAGAACAAACCGACTTCGTTGTTTTTGCCGGTGCATTCAATTTTTAAGTACGCTTACTGGTTTCCACTTTTTTGGTTGATGGTGTTTGGGATACATGCGCAAGCGCAAGCCCAGCAGCAAAGCGACTCTGTAGAGGTGCAGTTACCGGATTCTTCCCTGGTGGGGGTTCGATTTTATTATCGTCTTCCTAAATCGGCAGACTCCAGGTTGAACGATATACCTATACCAAGATTATATCGTATCCGAAACGCACAAGAAAAAGTAGTGGTGACTTGGGATTCGGTCTCAACGTTTACCGTTCAGCGTCAATACAAGAATATCCCCATACTGCTGCCCAGTGTGCTTACCTTTGATGAGTACAAAGAAGCTCAAAAGGATATTCAAAACCGGGAAATCCGATTCCAGTTAATCGAGCAGAGTAAAGCGCAGGATCAAGCCGGTAAAGGTCTTCTTGACTTCAAGATCAATGTGCCCGGTGGAGAGAAATCGGCGTTTACCACCATATTTGGAAAACCGGAGGTGAATCTCAGGGTTAACGGTCGAGCCAATATGAATGTGGGGGCTTCTATTCAGAATCTTGACGATCCTTCCGTACCTGAAGAACTCCGGCGCAGAGTGGATCCCACGTTCAATCAAAATCTACAGTTAAACATCTCCGGGACCATCGGAGACAAGCTTACCATTTCCACAGACTGGGATACCGAGCGACAGTTTGACTACCAGAACCGGTTGAGTATCGTCTATGAGGGGTATGAAGACGAGATTATAAAACGGGTTGAGATGGGAAACGTGAATATGGAAACAGGCAATTCGTTGATTCAAGGTGGAAATACTCTGTTTGGTATTAAATCCATAGCAGAACTAGGACCTCTTCGTGTTACCTCAGTCATTTCACAACAGCAGGGGGAAAGCCAGGTTCAGGAGATTACAAGTGGTTCCCAGGAGACTGCTATTGCGCTCACTCCCGCCGATTATGATGACAACAGACACTTTTTCCTCGATTTCTTTGACCGTCAGCAGTACGAAGCCAATGTGGCAAATCCCCAAACTCCTATCTTTCCTTATTTCCTGGTTGACGAAAACGTGCGGCTGTATGTGTTGCGGGCCGGAGTAACCGCACAGGAAGAGGGGCTGATTCCTGCCATTGCATTAACCCAATTTGGTGTAGACCCGAACGGGAGCGAATCTAATCCTTACGGATTACCAAACAACATTACCGATGCCTACTCCGATGAACAGCTCGATCTCTTCCGCGATTTAAATCAGAACGACTTTACAGCCGACAATTTTGGGGTAGATGGCCAGGATTTTGTGAAAGGCTTTTTTGAACCCCTTCAGCTGGGAGTGGATTATACGGTTAGCCCCTTGGGATACATATCGTTACGCGTGGGGCTGGATACAAAAGATGCGCTTGCCGTATCGTATAACTATTCCATACCCAGCGAAGGCGGTCCGATTGATATAGAAGTTGGGGAGCAGGAAGGAACAGGTTCTGAGCGGATTTACCTGAAGCTGATTCGACCTCAGAACATTACCACAGAAAGCACGGCGTGGCCCCTCACTATGCGAAACATCTATTCTCTGGGCGTTGGAAATATAGAACCCGGATCCCTGGAATTAGGGATTTTCTTTACGCGTGGTAACGTAGAGCAGGAACAGTTAACAGGACGTACACCAACCTTACTTCAGGATCTTGGATTAGATCGACTAAACACGGAAGGTGCCGCTATCCCGGATAACCTCATTGATAACTCGGGTCTCATCATTGATTATGCGAACGGGAGAATCATATTTCCTTACCTGGAACCCTTTGGAGATCGGATATATGACCTGCTGGAAGCAGAAACGGATACCGTTCGGGGTACATTATCCTTTAGGGAGCTATACACCACGAGGAAAAACATTGCAGATGAAGATGCAAAAAATGGGTTTTATAGAATTTCCGGACTGACCAAAGGAGGAATATCGGGTACCTATCTCCTGGGTTTTGCCCTGGTTGAAGGTTCGGTTAAAGTATTTGCCAATGGGGTACAGCTAAACGAAGGTGTAGACTACGATGTGGATTATTCATTCGGTACCATTACCATTCTGAACAACACGTACCTGGCTCCGGGGCAGGATATCCGGGTGGAGTATGAAAACAATCAGCTGTCTATTGTAGGGCAGAAAAACTTTACCGGTGTGCGGGCAGAATACAGCGTGAATGAAAATATATCGCTTGGGGGAACGTACTTCCGGCTGAATGAGCAACCGCTCACCCAAAAGATACGAATTGGAAACGAGCCAATTAACAACACCATTCTGGGGCTGGATGCGGATGCCCAGTTCGATACTCCCTGGCTTACCCGGTTTATCGATAAAGTACCCTTGCTGCAAACCAAAGAACCGTCGAATATGTCGTTTAGCGGAGAGTTTGCGCAGCTCAGGCCGGGTGTGGCTCAAACGAATGCTGTACGGGATGCTATCAGCCGCGGGGAATTATTCAGCGATGAAGAAAACGGACTGGTATTTGTGGATGATTTTGAAGGTGCTGAGTTCTCCCTCTCTTTTCTTACCCCAAACAGGTGGAATTTAGCCTCGGCCCCGGCGGCTGTGCCCGGTTACCCATCCGATATATTGAGCTTTCAGAATACCGATCCCAATGATGATATACCTATAACCAACACGATTGCAGACCGACTGAATCGAAATGATTTACGCAGTCAGTTTTCGTGGTATATCCTTCCCCGAACCGATAACATTATCCGGAATTTCCCAGGCCGTACCCGGGAAACCGATATCGTACAAATCACCGATGTGTTTCCGGGTCGTCAGGTATTGAACCAGGGGGAAAATTTCATCAATACCCTCGATGTGTTTTACGATCCCACGCAACGTGGTCCTTATAATTATAATATGCAGCTACGAAGCCTGCTGGACGATACCCCGGAGAATACCTGGGGGGGGATGATGGCCGTACTCCCGTCCGGTCAGGAAGATCTCACTCAGAATAACATCGAATTCCTGGAGTTTTGGGTGCAGACCATACTCCCCGGCGCAAGAGAACCCACCGGAGCTGATTTAATGGATTACGATGGTAAAATCTACATTGATCTGGGTTTGATTTCGGAAGACGTGGTTCCAAACGGGACGTTAAATACTGAAGATGGTTTGGGGGTTACCTTAAACTCACTTCGGTTAGACGGTACCGAACGTTCATATACCCCATTGAACCAGATTCCACCCCAGGGGCAATTCTCGGCCAGTGAACGGGAGCTCGAAGATGTGGGATTCGACGGAATTCCAAGCCGGGACGGATTTGAGCAAAACGGCCTGCCTCTGGAGGAAGTCCGGCTCTTCGAAGATTTTGTAAACGCTATGCGGGATCAATATGGAGAAGAGAGTGAAGCTTTTCAGGCGATAGCCCAGGATCCATCGAACGATGACTACCGGTATTTTAATGAGGATGCATCCGTCAATCTACCCTTTCAGGACCGTTTCAAGCGTATGTTTGGCTATCATGAAGGGAATACTCCCGTTTCGGGAACCACGAATAACCGGCAGGCTATCACCCTCCGGCCCGATACAGAAGCGCTGATTTCTACAACGGCTATCCAGGAATCGAATGATTATTTTCAGTACGAAGTCGATTTTAACCCTGCAGATTTAGACAATCTGGAGATTGGTTCGCCCAATACGTTCATCGTTGATAAATCCTTTGAGGGGCTTTCCAGCGGGGGTTCTGCCCGCCAGGATCAAACCTGGTACCAGATTCGTATTCCTATAAATGAATTCAAACGAAAAATAGGGAGCATTGAAGATTTTCAGAATATCTCCTACGTGCGTATCTGGTTAAGCGGATATCGCCAACCCTTTACGATTCGTTTTGCAACCTTTGAATTCATTGGAAGCCAATGGAGAAAAGTGAATGAAATCTCCGAGATTCAGAATACCCTTTCTGAGCTGCAGGTAGCCACCGTAAACATCGAAGAAAACGGAGATCGCTCACCGGTGCCTTATCGCCAGCCTTTTGGAGCCATTCGGGATATCACAGCTAACGCTCAGGCCCAGGTATTGGCTAATGAGCAGTCTATCACCCTTGAGGTAGAGAACCTGGCTGCGGGTGAAATTCAGATGGTAAAACGGGTATACCCGGGTGGGTTAAACCTTTTGAATTACTCAAACATGCGCATGTTTGTGCATGGAGAGGGATACCAAAACAGGGAAGACGCTGAATTGGTTATTCGACTGGGTAATGACCTAGAAAACGATTTTTATGAATACAGGCAACCCGTTACCCCAACTGATCCTACGTTTCCTTTTGGTGGATTTAATCCTGATGAAGGAGACCGTCTCGATGCCGAGGCAGAACAGGTATGGTTGTACGATGAAAACAGCATGAACATTGTGCTGTCGGCTTTGAACCAGCTCAAACAGATTCGGGATCAAAGACCAGAAGCTATTCCGTTAGAACAGCTTTTTGAATTATCTGATGCAGAAAATGCGCAGCTCCTTGCCGAATCACCCCCTGGTGCCCGAATAGCAATGAAAGGAAATCCTTCACTGGACCGGATCTCGCAGGTCGGGGTTGGGATTAAAAATCCATTTGTACCCGGGGATCCAAACTCTCCGGGCTCTGATTTATTAAATGCTCAAATGTGGCTGAACGAACTCCGGTTATCCGGTTTTGATAACATCAGAGGTTGGTCGGCCAACGCACGTGCTAACTTTAAATTAGCCGATTTTGCCACCTTAAATACGACCTTAAACCGGCAAACTACCGGTTTTGGGGGACTGGAGTCCAGATTAGGCCAGCGCAGGCGCTCCGATGACCTGGGATACACTGTGAGTTCGACGATTAACCTGCACAAACTCATCCCTGATCGGTATGGATGGAATTTCCCGATGAGTATCTCAACACGGAGAAGCTCAAGCACACCGGAATTTCTTCCCAATCAGGGGGATACCAGACTTCGGGATTTTGAACAGGCTACGAACGCGAACCAGGATTTAACACCAGCCCAACGTCAAACCCTGATTGACAGCACCATTTTTGCTTCTCAAACGGTTACGGATCAGTATTCTATCAACTTTTCCAATATTTCGAAAACCAATTCGAAAAGTAAACTTGCCGAATATACCATCGATAAAACCCGGTTAAGCTATAACTATACCCAGAGCCATTCCCGGAATCCCAGAACGTTATTTAACGATAGCTGGAATTACAGCACCTCGGCCAGTTACAATCTCACCTTTAGAAATGTACGACTGTTTCGGCCGTTCAACTTCACAAAGAACATCCCTATAGCCAAGGCATTAGCAGGACTTCAACTGGGGTATATGCCTTCGTCTATTGCCGGGAATGCCAACTTAAACCGGAATTATTCCGAAAGTCGTGACCGGCAGCTTGTAGATACGTTAGCTGCCCAGCCCCTTCGGCAAAACGAGACGTTCAACTCGCGTACTTCATTTAACCTTAGGTACAACCTGACCCCTAATATACCGATCAGCTATCAAAGCAGTACGAACTTCGATTTAACCAATGCCGGGCGTATCATCAACCCGACCGACAGCACATTGTTTACCCTTCGATCCACACCAGAGGTTGTTCGGGGACTGATTTCAGATACGTTACGTGCCCGCAGAACATCCTATTCAGAGGCATACTCTGCAAGCTGGCGCCCCAGATTCAATAAAATTAAACCTCTTAACTGGATCACGTACTCACTGTCATACGGTGGGGGCTTTAACTGGCAAAATAGCCCGGCCGGGTCAGACCTGGGTGCAACGGTATCCAACTCGTTCCGGCTCGATCATACCTTTAAATTCAATACAAAATCCCTCATCGATAAAATCGGATTTGTAGATAAACTGCGTGATGCCGACAAAAAAGAAACCACGGAGCGGGAACGTGCAAAGAAAGGTCGGGCAAGCGGGCAGGACACCACAAAAGCAGTTCCCGATATTTTTGCAGACGTGGGATTTATTGCCCGAAAAGTAGCGCTTATCCCGTTTAGTCCGGAAGATGTCTCGTTTACCTACAAGAACAACACTACAACAAGCATTGCCGGGTATGGGGGAGAATCGCAGTTCTATTATGCATTTAACGATTCCCGAAGCGATAACTTTGCACCGCCCTTATCATTCCGTTTGGGTTTTTCCGGGGCATTACCCACCGATCAGCTTATTCGAAACTTAGAGAATATCACGTTCCAGAGCCGGGAAACGGAGCAGGATGTTATTACGCTGGGTACGCGTTTAAAAGTGTTCGAAAATGTGACTATTGATCTCGACTGGTCGGGTTCCTGGAATGAGCGTAACAACACGTCTTTTACCATAAATAATGAAGGACAGGTAAACAATATTTTTTCCTCTTCGGGGAGAGTGAGTACCTCTTCGTGGTCTTTTGGTAAGGGGTATGAGGATTTCCTGGAACGTCAGCTCCAAACTGCATTTGATGATATCGCCGATGGCAATACGATTGAGGATGCAGCAGGGAACCAGGATGGACGTACGGTATTAAACCGGCGCACCCTGGAAGACGATTTCCGGGAAGCCTATTTAGGTGATGGAACCAGCGGTATTGGCAGTAATGGATTTACTCCCATTCCCCGTCCGGCATGGAGGGTTACATGGAACGAGTTTGAGAAATTGATTCCTTTTCTGGGTCAATTCATGAATCGTGCTACGCTGAACCATGCATATAATGGTCAGTATCGGCTAGACTGGACGTTAAACCAGATAACCAGTCAACAGGCACCTCAATCTATCGGAGCCTATTCTGTTGTGGATTCAAGGGATCGTTTTGAAGCCCGGACGATTAATGTGGAACAGAAATTTGCACCCCTTGCTTCATTAAATATTACCTGGAAATCGAACCTGAAAACGGAAATAGGGATGGACCGGTCCCGGATTTCTTCCCTCGATTTATCCAGTAGAAATGTAAATGAGCGGGTTACCAACCGGTTTAAATTTTCGATCGCTTACACATTCCGTAAAGTCAGAATCCCGATCTTTCCAAAGATTAAGAACAACATCGATATTCGGCTTACCGGTGGAATTTCTGATGATACCGATTCTCGGTATTTGTTGGTTACCGACCTCTCCGAAGCCCTGGAAAATGCGCTCGATCCGGCAGAACGTACGGTAGATCTGGCCAGCCCGGATCCATTCATTACGGGACAGCAAAGGGTGGATGCATCAATTATCATTGGATACAAATTCTCATCCACCATCACCTCAAATTTTGAGTATACCTACAATCAGGTAACACCACGAGGAACCCGTACCCTGGCCCGTACCAACCAGGATATCCGGTTTAATATTCAGATTGCGATACGCTCCCGCTAAAAAAACGATCGCGTACATACATTCCAGGCCAAGTCATCGCGGTAAGAACTAAGCACAGATAGGAAAACCAATCTCCGAACTGTGCATAGAAGGTTACCGAATCGGAATGGGGAACGTTAAAGTTAAACCCCGTGCGTACCCAATAGTCCGTTTTTTTATGAATGTTACCTTTGGAATCGATGACACCGGAAATTCCGTTATTTGCAGAACGTACAATCCAGCGATCAAACTCAATGGCTCGCAGTCGTGCGTAGGCAAAGTGCTGATGATGTCCACTGGTATTGCCCCACCAACCATCGTTTGTGATAATGGTAATGAAATCAGCCTCTTTACTCACAAATTCGCGGACCCACGAGGGATATACCGAATCGTAACATACCAGCCCCGGTGTAATAAAAGTATCCATTTCCATATTGTTAGAGTCATTACCCCTGCCAAAACCCGCAAAAGATCCCCAATCTATCCAACCATATACGTCCAGCCTGGTGAGCATGGGTAAGAATGGAAAACGTTCTACAATGGGTACCAGTTTTGCTTTTTTGTACGTGCTGAATTCACCAGTATCCGTGACATATAAGGCAACATTAAACACATTGAAGGGGCCTCGTCGGTTTTCACCGCGAACCACAGTGGGTTGGTTTTCCGGGGTGTAGTTTTGAATAAACCCAGAACCCATGATAAAACCGGCCTGCCAGCTTTGTGCAGAATCGATGAAACGCCGTGTACGAACCGTATTCGGTGAAATGGCCCGGTCTATTGCATTTTCCGGCCATACAATAAGCTGGGTAGAATCGGTACGTATCGAATCGGTGATGGAATATAAACTGCTTATTTGGGCCGTAAGGCTCTCAAAACCACTTAAATCCTGGTAAGAATCATGGTTGGGTTGAATCACTGTTGCAGAGGTATATCCGCCATTTGATGCCACTTCTTTTGTACTCCACATAACCATAGAAATCAAAGGGAAAAAGATCAGCATACCCACAACGGCAAGGGAACGTGCGGTGGAAGGCGATTTGATCAGTTGAACCGTCAACGCAGCTACCAGTACAACCCAGAAGCTTACCCCCAAATGACCGGTTATGGAGATGTACTGTATAAGGGAAATATGATTGGCCCATCCATTTCCAATAGCCAGCCATGGCCATGCCAGATCCCAGTGATGGTGCAGGTACTCATAACTGACCCATGCCGCAGCCTGTAGCAGGCTTACCAGGTAAGGAGAAGAACGTGTTCTGCTAACATAAATACCCACACAAATAGGAATAGTCATAATTGCACTGTTTGCAAGAATGGCTGCGATTCCGGCAAATACAGACGCCATCATTAGCCAATAGGTGGTAATCACGTTCCAGGTAACAAAACCGATATAAGATACCCATGCCACTTCCTTGTACGTAGTACACAACTCACCAACACGGAATAAACAGATAAAAGCTGGAATGCTAAGCCATGACCAGTTTACCGGTGGAAAACTGAGGCCAAGCAGCAGGCCTGCAAGCATGGTTAACGTCCATTTCTGGTTCCAAATTGAACTCATTCGGTATATCCTTTTCCAGCTATAACCACTACGATTTCTCCTTTAATGCTCTCCCGTTTCGCGAATACCAATCGCACATCTTTTGCAAGCCCACGCTGAACTTCTTCAAACTTTTTTGTGAGTTCCCGGCATACAGCTACCATACGATCAGCGCCGAGGTGTTCTTCAATTTCCCCCAGGAGCTTCAGGATACGATGCGGGCTTTCGTAAAACACAACGGTTCGTTGTTCATCAATAAGCGCCTGTATACGCTTTTGGCGTCCTTTTTTATGGGGTAAAAAGCCTTCAAAGATATATCGTTCGGTTGGTAAGCCACTGGAAACGAGGGCAGTGGTCACAGCATCGGCCCCGGGAATTACTTCAACGGGATATCCTTTTTTCCGTGCTTCACGAATGGCGAGAAAACCAGGGTCGGAGATGCCCGGCATTCCAGCATCACTGATCAATGCTACTGATTGATTGCCCTCCAGCAATTGCAGTACATAATGCACTTTTTTGTGCTCATTGTGTTGATGAAACGAAAACGTAGGGGTGTGTATTCCGTAATGTTTCAACAACCGTGAGGAGGTTCGGGTGTCTTCACATGCAATATAGTCTGCGGCATTCAACACAGAAACCGCCCGGGGAGAAAAATCGTCCAGGTTACCAATGGGTGTTGCTACGATAAAAAGAGTCGACACAGTGCACATTGAAGTTGAAGGGCTCAAAAATCATCAAACCTTTACCCAAAAGCTAATGAATAAAGCCATGAAAGAGGCTAAATGATCGCTTAGCTTGGAACTACCAGACAGGAATTTGATATTAGAGCGTTCGAACAATATCACTTAGACTAACCTATATGAATTTTAAGCCTACGGGTCTTAATCACATAACCATTCGCGTTAACAGAATCGATGCCTCAAAAACATTTTATGGAGATGTACTTGGGTTCGAATTAATACGAACCATGGGGCAGAGCATGGCTGTGTATAGAATCGGCAAGGAAGACACTCTCGTCATCGTGGAGGCTGAAACAAGTTATGATCCAACTTCCCGAGATTTCAGGGTCGATCATTTCGGGTTTTATGTTGAATCTCCTGAAAAAGTGAATGATCTGGCATCGTATTTCCGGGATCGTGAGGTCACTATTCTAAGCGGACCTGCCAATCGCAAAAGAGGGAGGTTTCTGTTTATCTCTGATCCGGATGGAAACCTGATTGAATTCTTTTACGAGGAACAGGACTGACCGGGGAACTCACCGGAGCTGCAAAGAGCGTGAGTTCCCAGATAAGGAAATGGAACCCTGATAATCGGCATGCTCCTGGTAACTGCTTTAGCCTTGTTCGTAGGTTTTGTGATTTCTTTTTTTCTGTTCGGGCAGAATTTGTCCATGGTTTTTTAAGCCATCGTGTTTGGGATACCGGACTTTACTTCGGTTAAAAAGGAGCCTCCATTAGATAATTTCCTGTTTAGAAGGTATTAGAAGAATTAATGCCTATCTTTAGCTTTTATCTCGGGCAGAAAGAAAGGGATTCTAACACGTCGATTGTTTTTTGAACGAGATTTCACCTTAACGGAGAATTATGTCGTTCAATCAACTTGGCTTAGACCCAGAAATACTGGAGTCTATTGCTCTGCTGGGTTTTGAAACCCCTACTGAAATTCAACAACAAGCGATCCCATTTATATTACAAAACGAACGGGATCTGATCGCACTGGCCCAAACGGGAACAGGTAAAACAGGAGCTTTTGGGTTACCGTCACTTCAAAAAGTGGACCCCGCTTCTCATAATGTACAGGTATTAGTGCTTTCACCAACCCGCGAGTTGGCTATTCAAATTGCAAAAGATATAAAAGCGTTTGCCAAGCAGGTACGTGGCGTTAAAACGGTAGCTGTTTATGGGGGGGCAAATATCTCAACGCAGATTAAAGCACTCAAAAATGGATGCCAGGTCGTGGTTGGAACACCCGGACGGATGCTTGATTTAATAAAGCGTAGAGTTCTCGATGTAACCGATATCCATACCTTGGTACTTGATGAGGCTGATGAAATGCTGAATATGGGGTTTCAGGAAGAGCTGGATGCTATTCTGGAAAATACCCCCGAAGAGAAGCAAACCTTGTTGTTTTCGGCTACTATGCCCAAGCCCATTGCCAAGATGGCTCAAAAGTACATGAGAGAGCCAGAGACCATAGAAGTAGGGCAACGGAATTCCGGCTCAAAAGATGTAGAACACCAATATTACGTGGTTCACGCCAGAGATCGTTATGAAGCTCTGAAACGCATTACCGATCTGAACCCCGATATTTACGGCATCATTTTTTGCCGAACCCGACATGAAACGGCCGAAATTGCCCAAAAGCTTACCCGGGACGGATACAATATTGATTTGTTAAATGGCGATTTGAGTCAGGCACAGCGAGATGCTGTTATGCAAAAATTCCGCAGCAGGGAGCTACAGTTGCTCGTGGCAACCGACGTTGCTGCACGGGGGCTGGATGTAGATCACCTTACTCATGTAATCAATTACAATTTACCCGACGACCTTGAGGTATATATTCATCGAAGCGGGCGTACTGGTCGGGCAGGAAGGAAAGGGATCTCCATTTCCATCATCCATACCCGGGAACAACGGCGGATTCGGTCATTAGAAAAAATGGCGAACAAGACATTTGATCGCAAAATGGTACCAACGGGCGAGGAAATTTGCGGGGTTCGTATGGTTGATATGATCAAAACCGTTCAAAACATTGAGGTAAACGAGGAACAAATTCAAAAGTTTTTACCCCACGCCGAAGAGGCCCTCGCCGAGTTGCCCAGGGAAGAACTTATTAAGCGGTTTGTATCCATTGAGTTTAATCACTTCCTGGAATACTACAAAGATGCCGCCGATCTGAATGTATCAGCAAAAGGAGCAGACCGTAAGCGCGATAGAGACCGTGACCGCGATCGGGGAGAACGAAATGCAGGCAGAAAAGAACGACGGGGATCATCCGATTTTGACCGCTATTTCATATCGGTAGGGAAAAGAGATGGTTTAAACCCGGTTCGTTTAATGGGGGCTATAAACGAAGTGCTACGCGGTGATAAACCGGATTTTGGAAAGATTGATATACAAACCAATTTCAGTTTCTTTGAAGTGGAAAAAGGATTCCAGGATTCCTTGTTTAAGACCCTGAACGGAGCCATGTTTGATGACCGTGAAATACGTATCGAACGTGCAGACAAAAAGCCGGCCTTTAAATCATCTCCAAAGCGGAAAAAAGACAAAGGAAAAAGAAGACGGAAGGATTAAGCTCTGATAGCCGAAAATAAAAAACGGCATATACCACTCATGGTTTATGCCGTTCTGGGTTATTGAAAATGAAACGCTCTATTCAGAAATAATAGTGGCCCAGTTTTTCTTAGCTACGGGTTTCAGTTTAGCTTCATCATCATTCCATTTAGGAAGGGTGTTCCCAAATACACCGTTATAGAACAGATTCAGCTTGCCGTCCACAATTTTAAACGTCTTGGGATTCACTTTGGTTTTTTTGCCGTAGCTTCCCATCGCGAAAGCACACCAACCACCATAGGCCGGTTCGTACTGTTCAGGGTTTGCATTAAACGTGTCCAGGTTGGCCTGATTCGCAAACTGATAGGTTACACCGTTAAACGTGGTGGTCAGATTTTTTGAACCTTTTACCGGCTCCTTGCCCTGGTGATAACTGACCGGGTCGTATCCTTCGAGAGCTGTAATCCCTTTTTCAAGATTAAAGTGTTTGGTTTCGACGGTTGTTTGTGCCATTGCGCCAGTCGCAAAAGCAGTGAGTAGCAATAATGTGGTTAGTAATGATTTCATAATATTTGATGTTGTAACATTGAATAGTTCAATGATACCAGAATTATCAGAATATCCATCGCTAAAACATGGAATTACTGATTGTTATCGTCTATGGGTTGTATAGGCGAGCGATGGTCAGGCAGTGTGGAAAACAAAAAAGCACCCTACAAGGTGCTTTTTAGCTGGTCTCAGACCAAACAATATGATTTGGAAACGATTAGAGTTTCGTGGGATTAGGAGCGTCTCCATATACTTCTTTTGGGTCAAACACTTTTTCGGTTTCCTCAAAGTGTAATGTACCCTGGGTATGTGCAAATGCATCTTTGGTAGGTACGCTTCGGTAGAAACAGGAGCGGTATCCAACATGGCAACTGGCGCCATTACCTTGCACATGAACACGTAACCACACGCAGTCCTGATCATCATCGATGCGCATTTCCTGCACCAGTTGTGTTAACCCGGAGGTTGCACCTTTATGCCACAAGGTTTCCCTGCTGCGACTGTAGTACACGGCCTCACCTAATTCGATGGTTTTTTTAAAAGCTTCTTCGTTCATGTAGCCGTGCATTAATAACTCTCCTGAGGAGTAATCGGTGGTAACTACAGGGATAAGACCGTGATCGTCAAATTTTGGGGCTAAATCCGTGCCCTCTTCCACTTGTTCTACCGTAATGCGGTTCTTAAACGTGATATCCAATGTGTTTCCTATTCTTCTGATTTTATGTTTAAGGTATTCTTATCGGGATTAGGGGGTACCGGGTCGTATCCTTCTGTCCCCCAGGGGTGGCAGCGTCCGATGCGTTTTATGCCCAACCAAAAGCCGGTCCAGATACCCCATTCTTCTATAGCCTGGAGCATGTAATGCGAACAGGTGGGCTGATGACGACAGGATGGTCCCATCCAGGGCGAAATAGCCAGTTGGTAAAACCGAACAAGTCCTACCACAAGTCCTTTTGCTATGAGGTTGATCAGGCGCATTAGTCAAAGCTAAACGTGGTTCCTTCCTTACTGTCCATCAGCTGTATGCCCAGGTCTTTCAGATCATCCCGGATTTTATCCGAGAGGGCAAAGTTTTTATCGGCACGTGCCTGCCTGCGAATGTCGATCAGGACTTTAACCAGATCTTCGGCTTTGTCTTCACCCGCCGAAACGGGGCTGTTTTCAGGCCATATTCCAAGAACTCCGTCCAGGTAGGTCTTGATTCCTTCTTTAATCTCTTCCAGATTAGCTGGGGAGCGATCTTCCTGAATGACTTTACGCACTGTTTTTAAAAAGTCGAAGCTTACTGCTATGGCCTGGGCAGAGTTAAAATCATCGTCCATTACGGCATTCACACTCTGTTCAAAGGCAGTATAGTCTACATGTTCGCCATTGCCGGGTTTCGATTTCATAATCATAGAAATCATGGCATGCAGGTTCTTTAATCCTGCTTCGGATGCCCCCAGAGCCTCCTCACTAAAGTCGGTGGTACTTCGGTAATGACTTTGAAGTAAGAAAAACCGGATCACTTCCGGACTCCACGCCCGGGTAAGCAGGGCATGATCTCCGGTAAAAAACTGGTTCAGGTTTATAGCATTTCCCAGTGATTTACCCATTTTCTGCCCTTCCAGAGTAACCATATTATTATGGAGCCAGTACTTCACAAAGGTATTGTCATGGGCGCATTCCGACTGAGCAATTTCACATTCATGGTGTGGAAACTGATTTTCTAATCCCCCACCGTGAATGTCGAAGCTTTCACCGAGGTATTTTGTGCTCATGGCAGAGCATTCGATGTGCCATCCCGGGTATCCAACACCCCAGGGAGAATCCCATTTCATGAGATGATTGTCGTCGGCCTTCTTCCAAAGCGCAAAATCGGCAGCATTGCGCTTATCCGAGGCTGTTTCCACTCTGGTGCCTGTTTCTGCTTCATCGGTACTGCGGCCACTTAATTTTCCATACTCAGCGTCGGAAGCTACATCAAAATAAACGTTGCCTTTGCTTTCGTAGGCATGATCCTTTTCTATCAACGTCTTGATCATCGCAATTTGCTCGGGGATATGGCCACTGGCTCTGGGCGAAATATCGGGCCGCAGCACATTAAGTTTATCCATATCGCGGAAGAACGTATAGGTATACTTCTCCGCAATTTCCATGGGTTCAACGTGTTCAATCCGTGCTTGCTTACTTAGTTTATCCTCTCCTTCATCACCGTCGCCAACCAAATGCCCGACATCTGTGATGTTCTGGACATATCGCACTTTATATCCTAAGAAACGGAGGTAACGCAGAATAAGGTCAAAAGAAACATAGCTTTTTGCATGACCTAAATGGGCATCGCCGTATACGGTAGGTCCGCACACATACATGCCAACAAAGGGGGAGTGTAAAGGTTCGAATCGCTCTTTTGATCGGCTGAGCGTATTATAAACATGGAGATTCGAGGTAATAGAATCGGCCAAAACTCGTGCTATAATTCAGTTTCTGTTCGGATGAAATCGATAAACTTCTGTTGAGTCTTTTTTTCACGGAAAGCGCCACGAAACTCAGAGGTGATGGTGCTGCTGCTCATATCTTTAATACCACGTGTGGATACACAAAGATGCTTGCTATCAATAAATACCGCTACATCTTCCGTTTTCATAGCAGAAGAAAGCGCATCTGCAATTTGAAGGGTTAATCGTTCCTGCACTTGTGGTCTGCGTGAATAGTAATCGACCAGACGATTAATCTTAGACAACCCAATTACGTTGCCTTTTGAGATGTATGCAACATGAGCTTTCCCAATAAAAGGAAGGAAATGATGCTCACAAAACGAAGTAACCTGAATATTTTTTTCGATCACCATGTCGGTGTAATCGTAATGATTACTAAACGTTCTGGCGTCTGGACGGTTTGCCGGATTTAATCCGTGAAAGATTTCTTTAACGTACATCTTGGCCACACGATGGGGAGTGCCCTTCAGGCTGTCGTCGGTTAAATCGAGTCCCAGCGTATGCATAATCTGAGCGAAATGGTCTTTAATGACCTCTATTTTTTCATCATCGGATAATGTAAAGGCATCATCCCGTAAAGGAGTCAATTCGGCAGAGCCCAGGTGGTCGTCGCCCATGTGTTCGGCTTCGACCGGATCAAAATCAAGTTGGTTCACCAATTTATCGGTTTCTTTCATGGTCTGAGTTTAAAAAATGTCCTGAAAAACTCGACTCTAAAGGTAAGGGTTCCAACAATGAATTGATAATGATCGAAAAGGGTTACAAAGGGTATTATATTAAATCAGAAGTAAGAGAAGATCATGATTAAGCACATCGTTATGTGGAAGCTTAAGGAAAGGGCAAATGGTAAATCAAAAGCAGAAAATGCATTGTTGATGAAAGAGCGACTGGAAGGTTTAGTCGACCAATTAGACGAGTTGCATTCTGCTGAAGTCGGTATTTCTTTTTTGGAGGAGTCGGGAGGTGCTTTTAGCGATGTCGTACTTACGGCAACCATGGATACCTACGAAGATCTGGAAGTATACCGGAAGCATAAGATTCATCTGAAAGTGGTGGATTTTATTGTAAGCGTTGCCGAAGAGCGTCGGGTGGTAGACTACGAAATGTAAGTATGAGCGAAGACCCCATAGAACTTCCGATTGATGGGATTCTGGATCTGCACCTTTTTCAACCAAAGGAAATAAAGACTCTGATACCTGACTATATCGAGGCATGCCTGGAAAAGGATATTGTGTCAGTACGGATTATTCATGGTAAAGGAAAAGGCGTACTCCGAAGAACGGTGCACGCCTTACTGGATCGAAATCCGCAGGTTGTTTCTTATCGCCTTGCAGACGATCAGAGCAGCTGGGGAGCAACTCTGGTTGAACTTAAGAAATAGCGGCTATTGGTAAACCCGCACATAGTCAATTTCGAAGGTAGCCGGGAATATATTATCGTTTACTCCTCTCGAACCTCCCCATGAACCACCCACAGCCATATTTAAGAGCACGTAGAACGGTTTGTCAAAGGGCCAATTCTCCTGTGTAGGGTTTTCAGGTCGGTCAAAAGTAAATTGTACGTTGGTGCTATCGTCGATGTAGAACCGGAGACGGTCTTCTTCCCACAACAGGCCGTACGTGTGAAACTCATTATCCACGGTTGGGTGAAAAACAGCCCCTGAACCGGCCTGTGTGCCATCGATATGGTTATTGGCCTCACTATGAATGGTAAAATGGACATTATTCGGATCAAAACTAACCCACTCCAGAACGTCGATTTCACCTCGAAGCGGCCATCTCATTTCGGGATCTCCTAACATCCAGATAGCAGGCCAAAGCCCGTTACCCCGATGAGTGGGCACTTTTGCACGTACTTCTAAACGGCCGTACGTGAATTCGAACCGGCTGTTGAGGCGGGCAGAAGTATAATCACCGGCACGTTGGCCGTTACCCACTTTTTTAGCGATGATGTTTAAGATACCGTCATTCAGCTCAACGTTGGCAACTTCAGTATAATCCTGCCATTCGTTATTTCCCCAGCCGTGGGCACCGGTTTCGGTAATCCACTTTGTACGATCTAACCGGGTATCATCAAATTCATCGCTCCATACCAAATCGGAAAATGGTCCGGTATCAACCGGTGCTTCTTCGGTTTCTTCTGTAGATGAAGAACAACTGATCAACAAAACGGGGAGTATAAAAAGGAGTAGACGATTCATAAGTACATAAGATTAGGAAATACGGGATACATTCTGGTCAATTAACTGGTATACCTGTCCACTCTCCGGACAGGTCGCATGGCTGTTATCGTCAAACAAAAGACGATGGCCAAATTCACTCACCCAACCTATTTGTTTGGCCGGGTTGCCCACAACCAATGCATAGGGGGCGACGGGTTTAGTGATTACGGCACCGGCACCGATTAACGCATAGGCGCCAATTTCGTTTCCACAGATAACGGTTGCGTTAGCGCCGATACTGGCTCCTTTTCGGACGTTGGTGGTTACGTATTGTTCTTTTCGGACCACGGCACTACGCGGGTTGATGATATTGGTAAACACCATAGAAGGACCAAGGAAGACATCATCCTCACACATCACGCCGGTATAAATCGATACGTTATTTTGAACCTTAACATTTTTACCCAGCTTCACGCCTGGTGACACCACGACATTTTGACCAATATTACAATGATCACCAATAACGCAATCGGGCATGATATGAGAGAAATGCCAGATCCGGGTTCCTTTTCCAATAACGGACCCGGCATCAATTACGGCGGTTTCGTGTGCAAAGAAAGTTGTTTCCATGTGTTGGTAACTACGCTTTTTCATAAAAAGGGACAAGGCAAAAGAATGCAACACGGATTAAACAGGCATACTTTTTGATACAACCTTTACATTGCTTGATATCGTTATCAGGATGTGATTCATTATCTTTTCGACAACCAAAACGTGTGTACATGAATACTCAACATCTTTCGGCCGAGCAGGCAAAAACTGTACAGGCCAGTTTTATTAATAAAGTATATGGCTGGATGAGTCTGGCATTGGTATTAACCGGCTTTGTTGCAGCACGAACAGCCAGTTCTGAGGCGATGACACAGCTTATTTTCGGTAACCCCGTTCTATTGTACGGGCTTATTTTTGCAGAGCTGGGACTGGTTATCTGGATGAGTGCCGCTATTAATCGTATTAGCTCGAACACCGCGATAGGGCTCTTTTTGCTGTATTCGGCTCTTAATGGACTCACGCTTTCTTTCATATTCCTGGTGTATACCGGGGCATCGATTGCAACTACTTTTTTCGTTACCGCACTTACGTTTGGCGTAATGAGCGTGTATGGATACGTGACCAAACGCGATTTAACCAGTTGGGGCAATCTGCTGTTTATGGCGTTAATCGGAATCATTATTGGCAGTATCGTAAACATGTTCTGGCAAAACTCCGGGTTCTACTGGATACTGACGTACCTGGGAGTGATCGTTTTTGTGGGATTGACGGCCTACGATACCCAAAAGATTAAGGAAATGAGCCTTGGTCTGGATGCGAATAGCGAGGAAGGACGTAAGGGTGCTATCCTCGGCGCATTACGTCTGTACCTCGATTTTATCAACCTGTTTTTGCTGTTACTGCGCATTCTGGGAGACCGACGTTAATCCTGGTTTTCATCAGAGATAAGGCGCGTTTATGCGCCTTGTTGTACAAATCAAAAAAACTGATAGCTATTAATATCCCGTGACCATGGAACCCATACATTATGAAGATGTGGCAGAATTTATAGCAAAGTTTTCAAGAGAACGTACGCGAAAACACCCTGTTAGACCTGAAACATGGATCGAACAGGATTTACACATTATGGGAGAGGATGCTATTGGCCTATTAATACAAGCAGAGGAATACTTCGGGATTTCCTGGCCGGAAGGTGATGGATTCAGAAAGCTGTTTAATATAGATGAACATGAATATCTGTTTGGTTCGGAAGGACTTGATCCTATTGGAGTATTTTATTGGGGTGAGTATAAATTCAGAAAAATGAGGGGTATCCCAGAACCAAAATACCTGGATTTAAGAGTCAGTGAGTTTTACCGTGCCATAAGGACATTACATGATGAGATGCGCTGGTAACACGCGCTAC
Organism: Bacteroidota bacterium; assembly: GCA_039819115.1. Taxonomy (GTDB): domain Bacteria; phylum Bacteroidota; class Rhodothermia; order Balneolales; family Balneolaceae; genus JBCBST01. The sequence goes on along the minus strand of JBCBST010000023.1, from coordinate 10,816 downwards.
CCGGCTATCATGAGTTATCTACCAAAAAACCAGACAGCCTGAATAAAATTAAACTCCAAGGCATCAAATGCGTAATCGCTGCCGTTGGGAGCATCTAATCGTGCTCTTGGAAACCACCTAAGATTGGTGCGCAATACAAATCCCTGAAGACGGTTCGGTCGAATATCCCACCCAAACGTAACGCCACCCACAAAGCGCTGTTCCGACACGGTAGAAGTGAAACGGGAATCATCGGCTTCCAGCCAATCGTAGGTGAGGGCAGGACCAATAAACGGTGCAAACCCATTATAATCGAACAGGAATTTTGTGATTTCACCCCCGAATGAACGCCGTCTCAGGGTTTGGCTTATATCAAAAGAAGTGGTGGAGGTTTGATACGGGCGGTACGAAAGCGCCACATTGGCATCCATGCCAGCCATGTAATAACCCGCCGAAAGGTCGGGTAATATGGACGGGCTATAACCCCCTACATAGTCGGGATTTACCGGGCTTTCAGTAAGCCAGAACACCGATGATAGACCGGCTCCAACAAAGAACCGGTTTAGCCTGCCCTCCTTTAATAATTGTTTTGTCCGTTGCTGTGCGGTACCGTTTTCCCAGTTACGTTCGGCTGAGAGGGTGGTGTCGAACAGCCAGCGATAGGATACATGCACATAGAGGGGTGGCATGATGGAAGTGGCCTGCAGATTGGGTGTCACAAAATAAGACTGCTCATTGCGGTAGTCCCATAAGAAGCCCAGATCAATGAGTCTGTTTTTATACTGGTAGGTAATTCCACCCACAAGGGGGAGGGCAATGCGATTTAACTCCGGGCCATTAAACCGGTTTCCAAACTCAGGATCGGGTGTGGCATTGGTCTGGCTTTGTTCGTAGAAATAGGACACGTAAGCCAAGCCGGCGTATGGCCTGATTTTTTTCTGTTCAATGCGCCAGGGGTACGCTTTGAAGACGGTTTCCACTCCGGATGTAAATTGCGTTTCAAAGTCACCATTAACCGAGGTCTGATTGCCTAACTCAATCGCAATATAAAAATCGGCATGTCCCCAGAAATGAGTGCCTCCGATCACGAAACGAGGTCGGTAAATGGCATCCAGCGATACATCCCGTAACGTATTATCTACTCGTGCGAATCGGGAGGTTCCGCCTATGGAGCGCTGGATATCGAGCCCAACAGTCAGTTGTGCAAACCGGTGCCGTGTTTTTTTCTCGACATACACCTGGGCATGGATACATTCGATACCTATGACCAGAAACAGTAAAAAGAACGTAAGGCGACACATAAAGAACTCCGATTTTTGGTCTTCAAGGGATTTTCTGAAACGAAGCGTTCATCTCAAGTGGTTTTTTTACCATGAAACAAACACTCACCACAAGTGATATCAGCCGCATTATCGAAATGGCATGGGAAGATCGTACCCCATTCGAAGCGATTCAGATGCAATTCGGGCTGGCAGAAAAAGAAACCATCGCACTTATGCGAAAAGAAATGACCTCCTCTAGTTTCAAGATGTGGAGAGAGCGGGTATCGGGGCGAAATACCAAACACCGTCAAAAAAGGAGCACAGAAGTCACCCGTTTTGTGAGTCCTATGCAGGGAAAACGATTGAAATAATTCTCTTAGGTCACCTGAAGCTTAGTTTTCTGGTGCACGTGGATCCAGCGGACGCATCGTGATTTCATTAATCAGATAATTATCGTTGGTCTGGAGAACAAAAACGACCGTATCCGAGATGTCTTTCGGAGTCATCATATTCGGATGGAGATTCACGGCATCAATATGATCAAAAAAGCTGGTGGCTATAGATCCCGGGAAAAAGCAGGAAACCTTGATGCCGTCATACCGGAGTTCTTTGAATAAGGCGTCACTAAATCCCCGAAGTCCGTATTTGGTCGCGTTGTAAGCAGCGATTTGAGGATTACCCATTAAACCTGCTACCGACGCGATGTTAATGATATGGCATACGCTTTCATTAGCCTTCATGAGGGGTACAATTAAACGGGTGAGATAGAACACTCCGGAAAGATTCACGTTCATCATCGATCCCCACTCTTTCAGCTTAAGATTTTCGATATTTCCAAAGTAGCCCAGACCTGCATTATTGATTAATACATCGGGCTGATGGGTTTCGTTAAAGGTGGTTTCAACCCATTGTTCCAGGTCAGCGGGTTGGGTAATATCCATGGGTACTGGCCGTAATTGCTCACCCAGTTCGTTCTGGAGAACCTCCAATTTGTCTTCACTTCGGGCAAGCCCATACACCAAAGCCCCTTTTTGAACTAAATCTTTGCAGAATTGTGCTCCGATTCCGCTACTTGCTCCGGTAACAATGGCTACTTTTGACTCCAGGTTCATGGTTGTCTCTTAATTTGTATATTTTTTGGATCTAATTATGAATCTCGTAAATGGATGTGATCATTCCAAGCCACTCTGTGTTATTCCTCGATGCCGGAAACACAACCGTCAAGACTGCTGTCTGTAACAGATCCGAATGGTTGGTAAGTCCTTCATTTGCTTACAATGAACCAGAGGAACTCTCGCAATGGCTCGTTCTGAACAACATCTCCGTTTCTAAGGTGGTTTGTTGCTCAGTAACTCATCATTCCCCCTCTTTTATTGAACATGCACTTCCCTCGACGGAAGTCCTATCTCTTAATCACCATCATCTCCCGGCATCGTTACTTGATTATGATACACCCGATACCTTAGGTATGGATCGGTTCTTTGGCTGTTATGGTGCTTTTTGTACCACAAACCGATCTGTTATTGTGATAGATGCGGGTACGGCCATTACCATAGACCGAATGGATGGGGAAGGAAGATTTATGGGAGGGGTGATTATGCCGGGAGTTGCAGAGTTAAAACATACCCTGGAAGAACGTGCACCGGCCTTGCCTCAGGTGAAGATGGAATTGCCAAATGTATGGCCCGGCAAATCCACTAACACGTCTTTGCAGTGGGGGAAAGCAGGTTTTCTCAAAGACGGAATTGAAGGAGCCTTGAAGCGTTTTTCGGAACAGGGAGAAGAATCTGAGCTGTTTATTACCGGTGGGGATGCATCCTTTGTACAGGCTTTAATCAACAAAGGAGTGGTTGAGCACACCCTCATTTTTGAGGGGTTGAACGCTTTTTATACTCGGTACCTGGTTCAGGGCTGATTCATTTTGCCCTCAATCAGGGCGGTGACCATTTCGAGGGCTACTTTATTTTTCCCTCCCCGGGGGATGATAATATCAGCATAGCGCTTGCTTGGTTCAACAAACTCAAGATGCATGGGCCGCACAAACTTCTCGTACTGTTCAAACACACTTTCCACCGTACGACCCCGCTTTGTGATATCGCGTTTTAATCGGCGGAGCAACCGGATATCGTCATCGGTATCCACGAAAATCTTAACATCCATGAGTTCCAATAACTCTGGTTCGCTAAAAATGAGAATGCCATCAATCAGAATAACATCAGTAGGAGTAACCGTGCGGGTTTCTGTTTTCCGGGTGTGCTGGGCAAAATCGTAAATAGGTACCTCCACCGGATAGCGCTGAATCAACGCTTTGATGTGCCGGATGAGCAACTCGGTTTCCAGCGAAGAAGGATGATCGAAGTTGAGGGTTACCCGTTCTTCCAGCGGCATATGAGCCAGGTCCCGGTAGTAGGAATCGTGTTCCAGCCTGAGGATGGATTTTTCACCGAACGTGTTACAGATATGGTTGACGACTGTGGTTTTACCCGATCCACTGCCACCTGCCACCCCTATGATAAGTGGATTCCACATGATTACTGGCTGCTACTGGTGGTTGAATTCCGTTCGTATTCTACTTTATAGTCCCGTATGGCCCGGTAAATAGCCGACGCGATGATGCTCTGGCCATAGTCACTGGTGAGAAAACGCTGTTCCGAAGGATTGGTTATAAAACCAGTTTCGACGAGAATGGCCGGCATAGAGGCTTCGTATAGCACCTGGAATCCGGCTTGCTTCACCCCGCGGGATTTACGGCGGGCGCGGGTTCTGAATTGCTCCTCAACCATGGCAGCAATCTTTTCGCTGGTGGAAATAAATCCGGAATGCGACAGTTCGTACAGAAGCAGATCATCTTCAGAAAGCTCGAAATAGGACTTATCCTCTTTCAGGGTATAGTTTTCCCTTTTCATGACTTCAAAGGCTTCTTCTGTTTTATGCAATCCAAGAAAATAAACCGAGGCACCCCGCACCGATCGTGTTTTCCAGGCATCGGCATGGATAGAAATAAACAAATCGCCTTCGGCTTCATTGGCTATATCGCCTCGCTCTTCCAAACCAGGATAGGTATCACCCGTCCGGGTGTACACCACTTCAACATCGGGTAAATTTTTCTGTATGTAATCTCCCAGTTTTAAGGCAATAGCCAGGGCCACTTTCTTCTCCTGCGCTCCTTTATACCCAACAGCTCCGGGATCTTTGCCTCCGTGCCCGGGATCGATCACTATTTTATCAAACTTGAGTTTAGACTGGGTATTGGTGTACGAACCCCGTAATGGGATTCCCGTTACCTCCAGGGCATCAGCCGGGTTAATCCGTTCATACCAGTTGATGGCCGTAACATTCCGTGTCCTTGCTTCAACGGTTTCTTCATCCGACTTGGATAACCCCAGTAAAAGATGTCGTTTATTTTTATCGGGATATACGGCGGGTTCGTAGAACGCGTCTTCACCGAGATAAATATCTACTCCAAGCGAGCCGTCGAGCAGGTACAAACGCACTTCTTTAATTTTGGAACCATCTTCCGGTAACCGGACACCGGTTGTGTCGAAGTCCTCATCAAAAATAGTCATTTGTATAAGGTCCGAACTGGGCTGTATCACAGTGAACGAATCAACTTTTTCTGAAAAATGATACCGGACAACCACCCCTTTTCCATCTCTTCGTTCAACTTTTGAGATACGCTCCAGGGTATTTTGAGCGTGGGTGGATAGCGGTAGAAAAAGGGAGACAACGATGGCACAAAGCACGCCCGGTACGGATGCTCTAGATAATCCGGATAAAATCAGTTTCACAATGTGCATTACTAGTTCCTGTAGATGATGATATAATGTACCATAAATGCATTTTTCAACAAAGTCTTCATCAAAAATTAACTTTTTAAAACTATGCTGATCTCAGGCATTCTGCACGTACCTAACCGTTAAAGCTGGAAACCCGGAAGTAGTTCCGTTGTAAGCACATAGCACGGATGAAATGGACAAAAAACCGGCTTTCTAATTTGACTTTGGTATCCCCCAAAAGTACAATGCGAGTGCTCACCTAAAAACAATCCTAAAGGAGGATGACTATGAATGAAGAAATATTCTTAGATGCTGCCGAGCGCGGAGATTTAGATACGGTAGCCGAAATGGTAGCCCGGGGAATAGACGTGAATACGAAAGACGAGCACGATCGAACGGCATTATACAAAGCGGCAAAGCACGGGCATTTTGATATTGTAAAACATTTAGCTGAACACGGTGCTGATGTGGATCGACACGATAATAGGGGTACCTCCGCCTTGTATTGGGCCAGTACCTATGGATTTGCAGAAATGGTGCAATTCCTGATTGACAAAAAAAGTGATGTAGACGTACATGATGACCGGGGCTGGTCGGCAAAAGATCAGGCGGCGGCTCACAATCATACCCAGGTGGTAGATTTATTAAACGCTGCGGGAGCTCATTGATTAAAAACCTTATTATTTCGCTTAGCGATGGATAACGGAATCCCGTTGGTTATACCGGCGGGATTTTTTTTGAATATGAGTTGGAGAGAGGGGATAAGCTTGGGAATGAGTGGGTAGAGGGGTAGAAATGTCGGTTTTGTTATAGTGTGTCGGAAATGGACTAGTTTTTTTGGCGGGTTTGTTATAACCCGTGTCGCCTTTTTTGTGCTATACTCAAAGGTGATGGTGATAACAGAAGAGCTCATGAAAAGCGGGAGGTGATATGAGGTCTGTATTTCTGATAAGTTCCATATTCAATGTTCTAAGGTGTTTATTTCTTTGTTTAGTGACGTTGCTATGTCTGAATAGCTGCGAACTGGATTTGATAGGAGATAGCGGAGGGGGAGATGATCCCATTCCTGTTTACCAGACCGAAATCCTGGAAATACGCATGACCCCGGATACGGTAGCGGTCAATGATACTTTACTGATCGAATGTATCATAAAAGACAGTCTGGATACAAGGTTTGTCTTTCAATGGGGGCTAAATGAAGCTAGAATTGTACCCGTAAATGGTAGAACTGATGGGAGTATAATACGATGGGTGGCTTCTGATATACCTGATAACGACGAAGCACGAGAACGTATAGCAATCGTGGCAGTAGATAATGGCTCCATAGATTCTTTGAAAGCAACAAAATCATTTACCATTATTGTTAAACGACAAGGGGAGTAATGGATTTGTTGTTTCTGACTAAGCATTTGTTACGTCTCCTTTCCCCTCGTTTTCTGATGCGATACGATAAGCATGTCAGCTTACAACTAAGCGGTTTGCTTTATATACGCTTGATCTTACTTCTCCGCATTCTGCGGAGAAGGATCGTGTAGTTTGAAAACACTCACCGGAGAGATGCTAGCTGAAATGTCGGTTTTGTTATAGCGTGTCGGAAATGGACTAGTTTTTTTGGCGGGTTTGTTATAACTGGTGTCGCCTTTTTTGTGCTATACTCAAAGGTAATGGTGATAACAGAAGAGCTCATGAAAAGCGGGAGGTGATATGAGGTCTCTATTTCTGACAAGTTCCATATCCAATGTTCTAAGGTGTTTATTTCTTTGTTTAGTTACGCTGCTTGCCGGTACTGATCGAAGATATAGTCTAAATCTAAATAAAACAATGGGATGAAAAAAGAAACACGTATTGTCTTTCTATACGGCACGGTCCTGTTTCTCATAGCAACGGCGGGCACGTGCGAAGGGCCTGATCCGGATATTGAGTTTAATCCCCAAACAGAAATCCTGGAAGTCCGCCAGGTACCCGACACGGTAGCCGTAGGCGATACCGTTACCTTAACCTGCATGATCAGGGATAGCCTAGATACTAGATTCAAGTTTAATTGGGGCTTTGCTAACCCTATCCCTGTAAATGGAAAAATTGATAGTTCCGTTGTACAATGGAAAGCCATAAGGACTTCAGCTGATACTAGTGCAGTTGTGATTTACCGTAAAACTGTTTACGCAGATAATGGGGATCAAAATAGAATCCCCGCTGCAAAGAGATTTAGTATATACATACGCAATTAAAACCAAGAGAAGAAAAAATGAGAAGAACAATATCTCTATGTATAATCGCACTGTTTTTTTGGCATCTCACGTATGCTCAGACATGGAACTTGCCCTCTAACAGAAAAAACACCCGATTTACGAGTGATGCGTTCAATATCCCCCGGCCTGCATTGTCATTAAGAGGATTTGATAACACAAAAATGGATGGGTTCCAGCATACCCATGGCCAAAAAACATTCATCTCGTTCCCAACGTCCTCGTTGGGAATGCATTCCTGAAGCCTGCCTGATTGCAGACAGGCTCCAGCTTCCTGCAATGCGTTACTTATGCTGGAGCTTGGGAACGAGATCAATATGATTTAGAAAGAGGGGGATAACCTTAGCACGAACGGGTAGGGTGGTAGAAATGTCGGTTTTGTTATAGTGTGTCGGAAATGACCTAATTTTTTTGGCGGGTTTGTTATAACCCGTGTCGCCTTTTTTATGCTATACTCAAAGGTAATGGTGATAACATAAATACCTTACTCAAATCGCCGATTCTTCCGGGTAGGGAGATAAGGTTAGGGCAAATAAAATGAGGTAATGATATGAAGCGACAATGGCTAAATGGAGTTCTCCTTCTTGGAATAGTGGTGATAGTCGGATCATGCATAGAAATCGGAAACGAACGGGAAGATTGTACCGGGCAAATTTTCGTGGAAAATGAAATTCCTGATGTAACTCTGTATGTAGGCGTCGAAGCTTTTTCGAGGGATATCTCTGAACCACCGGTAATTTTTAGCCATACAGAAAAAGAAATAACATCTATAGAAGTCATAGCCTTAGATAATGATATAGTACTTGCCGGGACACGTATTAATGAAGATAGTAAAAGATATATCCTGCATGTAGGAGCAAGAAAAGAGGGAAGTACTGAAATACGGGTTTCTGCCAAGGACGGATGTGATGGCTATACGGTATCCACAACTTTTACTGTAACAGTAATAGATACAACCGCTAACTAAAACAATTTTATTTGGTAGTTAAACTCATAACAAATCGTGGGGACCCAAAATGAAAAGAACAATTTTTACTTTTATGGCATTGATCCTGGCTACGTTGGACGTTACCCAAGCGCAAGTAATTACAAACGTGCCGCCTACAACCGGAAACGATCGCTTTTTAGACGAAATTTATACTTCTATGAAACGGCCGGGCTTGTCGGTGATCGGTTTTGACAACGCAGGAAACCATAGTAAAGGGTATGGTTTGAAACAAATCCTGAACCAGGTATATGTAACCGGGAGCAATACGCAAAAAGAATTGTTTAAAAATATCATCGACTTTTCAATTGATAATGATATAAATCCTAATCCACAAAGCGAAGATGACTATGCGGATAATAGCAACATCCTCCAATACCGCGCCTTCGAGGCCTTGTGCAGTTACATACTATTCAAGAACGGTATCACTCCGGCCATTTCAAATCAAACCTACGGCATTCCAATAAGAGATCACCAAACGGTATTGCAGAGTTTTACCACCGATATCATGGCCCTGATTTACAGGAACAATGGCACTGGGAGCCTGGCTGTACCGTTCAATGATTATGTGAAACATACCGATGTGTATGGGAACATAGCCCGGGCTATAGACTTGTATTTGGCTCTCGAAAATGCCTATAAACATTTTGACCTTGCGGAATGGAATAACCTCAATTCTACCCTATTGCTAGCTGAATATGAGAAAGAAGACCTGAACCGGCGCTTTTTAATGAATGTCTACAGCTTGCAGCAAAAAATTCAAAGTAATATTGCATTTGGGGTGAACGAAGATGAAGTTGAGCCTGGCAATCGCCCCCTCAAAGGCTATATGGCTATGGGTTATGGCGCACTTGCAGGGCAAAAGGAACAGGGACACTCGGAATGGGACCTAGTAGATGGATATCCCGGGCTGGCAAGAATCCGTGGGAGTTCGCCAACCAGCTCAGACCGGATGAAAAAATGGATGTACCAATCGGATAATGGTAAAAGGACTTGGGCCGAAGGACCGTACTATCTCAATTACGCCCTTCTTGATGTGATCCCGTTTTGGCACGCTATCCGGGCAAATAATATGCTGAATGGAGTTAGTGATCCCTTTATCAGTTCCTGGTTTTTAAACCCGGTAGAATGGATGGCGGACATATCCACCCCTGACGGGTTGACCCCACCACTGGACGATGGTAACAAGCACCGCATATCGGCCGCGCCATTGCTAAGATGGAGTACTGGTTACAGCAATAACAGTCAGGGCGGAACGGTTGGTAAAAAGTTCAACACTATTTTTAACACAACTAATAATTATTTCCAAACAACAGGTAGTAGTACATATAGTTTTGGGTCTAATACATGGCTGTTGGAACTAAGCATTCCCACCGCAACCAGTAGCATGGTCATTGACTATGATGTTCATGGAACGGATGACCAGCAATTTATTACAAGATTTACAGATGCTTCCGGTAGGTTGCATTACCTGTTGCTAAATGGTGAAAATGGAAATTCCATATCCCGGGGAGAGGGGCATGAACAACCCGACCAATTACAGCTCTTATATTACATTGATGGTGAGTCATATTTGATGGATTCTGGGTATGATGGCCCCAAAACCGGAGGAGGAATATGGGACTACATTACAGGGGATGACTTTACAAGGTCTACATGGAATAATTATAAAGACCATAATGTAACCCAGGTATATTCACGGTGGCAAGATAGAGATAATGTATTTCCAGATCCCCATCCAAATTTTTTGGGTGGAATCGACCATCCGGAAAGAGAAGGAACCAGGGCAGTATCTGATCATCAGAGTGTAAATGAATTAACGTATGAAAATGCAGCTTCGAACCTGAGTATTATTCATGGTGAAATTGATTTGATTTCTACTAATGCCAATGGTTCCCGGGGGCATTGGGCAGAGTATAGAAGGCATGTATTACTGGTTAAAGATCGGAATTACCCATACATCATCGATATTAACTCCGCAAATACTCCACATAATGGGTTAGCTTTATTCTATACTACATATCATGGAAACTCTAATGACTTACCTACAAACCTTGAAACTACAATCAATAAAGCCATATGGATGGATATTGATGGGGTAAGTGAACAGCATTTAGCACTATTTCCTGATGTGGTAGAAGGTACACTAATGTATCATTCTAATGATAATGACACCTATTATTCCGATACGATTGAAGAGAAATTTAGAGATACACAATCGATAAAAAGGTTAAATGTTTTTGGTTCTACGGAATTTGGAAACACATTTTATGGCTGGGTGAATACAAGTGTGGCGTTTATTAAACCTATATTTGGAATATCAAGAAGTACTGTATTAGCTACACCAAGTCTAACGAGCCCACCAGATAAGTATTATGACCAAGAGTTAGGTGAAGACTTGAAACAACAAGCTTATATCTGGGATATCGATAGTAATACGAAAGATGTATTAATTGTAAGAGGGGCACAGCACTATAGAGGAGGGAATGCCAATAGTATTACAATTTCTGTTGAAAACACTGAGTTAATTTTAAACACAGGCAAAGATTTCGGATTCGCCCGTTTAGT
>JBCBST010000022.1:0-32605 GCA_039819115.1 Bacteroidota bacterium | reverse complement strand
GATATCAGCAGCTGTGTAAGCTTGTTGCAGGGTCAAATCGGGTTGTTTGCCAACAAGCAGTACGTTACCCTCAAGCCCCTGTTCACGAACCAATTGTTGCAGAGACTCATGTTCCGGTCCTTCTCCAATAGCCAGATAAATAACATTTGCCTGAATCTTTGGGAGCACCTCCTTCAAAAACCACGCATGCCCCTTTCGTTTGACCTGACGCCCAACCGTCAGCAGCAGTGATTTACCTTCAAGATTGATTCCGAATTGTTTTTCAAGAGCCGATATGGCTTCTTGTTTTGAATACTTCTTCTGCATCCCGTTCAGGTCAAAACCATTCGGTAAAGCCACTCCCTTTTCCGGGTCCATACCCCGTTTAATACATTCCTGTCGCGTTGCTTCAGAAACGGATATCACTCCGTCCAGAGCCTTAAATACCTTTGGTACAAATTTCTGATACACCGGAACCGGCAGTTTCACATCCTGCCCGTGGTTGATGGTTACCATCGGTACCGATATACGTTTACGGGTCATAGCTGCAAGGCTGGCAGTAACCATAGAAGAATACAAGATAACATCTGGCTCAAAACGGCGCACAATACCGGGCAATGTGGTATTTAGTTTGAACAAAAAGAGCGCTGTACGCCACTCAATGCCTTTCCATGGAGCATGTTGTATCAACGTTTTTATCTCTATGTCGTCTTTTTTTTGAAGCTCTGAAACCAATTGTATGCTTACCCTTTGCATACCGCCAATGCTTTTCAGAGGAGCGTTTTTAGGTGGATGAAGATGCGAAATATACAGAATCTTCATCGGGTCAAAACCGTGGTTGCGGTAGTGGAGATGCTATCGCTTCTTTATAATTTGTAAGCAGCCCCTCGTTGATGGTTTCCCAATTATACGTGAGCGCGATTTCTCTTGATTTCCTGCTCATTTCCGTTCGCCGCTCATCGTCATGTACCAGAAACTCAAGTTGCTTCGTAAAATGATCAATGTCTTGAATGGTTCCGAGTTTTCCATTTACTCCGTCTTGCACGAGAGACTTCGACCCTATGGCATCAGCAACCAGGCATGGCAACCCCGACGCCATGGCTTCCAGTGTCACGTTACCAAACGTTTCGGTATGAGAAGGAAACAGAAACACGTCGCTCGAGGCGTACGCCCTCGCTAGCTCTTCACCAACTAAAAAACCGGCATAATGCGCATCAGGCAACCGTTGTTTAAGTTCTTCCATAGCAGGTCCCTCTCCCACTACTAATGCCTTTACTCTTGGATTTATCGCAGCAACCCGCTTTACACTTTCGATATACGTCTCTAATTCCTTTTCCCATACCAGGCGGGATACGAAGGTTACCACAATATCGTCTTCCTTGAACCCGATGGAGGAACGCCATTCTTCGCTCCTTTTTTCAGGAGAAAACAAGGTATTATTCACGCCTCTGGTCCAAATCCGAAAATCGGCTTGTATACCGAAACGTTGCAGTTCTTCAATCATGGACTGAGAGGGAACATACGTATGGCAGCACTTGCCATAAAACCAGGCAAGGTAACGCATCCCAAAAAAACCGATGAAATCCAGACCGTAATACTTCAGGTAACTGAAAAAATGAGTGTGATAAGAAGCTACGGTTTGAACCCGGTTGGTAAGCGCCCACTTCAGTGCTTTAAAACCAAGCCGATCTGGCGTGGCAAGATGCAAAAGATTAGGATTATACTCTTCTAAGATATTCTGAATTCGGGGTGGGAGGCCTGTTGTGAATCGATACTCCCCTCTTCCCTGAACAGGCATCGGGATAGAAGGGGAAACAACCAGATTACCTGCGTGCTTCAAAACCGGTTCGTCTATAGATGGTGCAAATACCAGTACTTCAACTCCATGCTCTTCTAAGAACTGAACCCATCGGTTCAGTGTAAGAGAAACACCATCTTTTATGTGGTTATAATTTCCCGTAAAAAGGGCCAGGCGTATTTGGCTCATATAGTTTAAAAGCGCTGATCGTATTTGTATCTTCAGATTGATGAGGCATGGTAGCTCGCATGCAGCATAATTAAACAATATACACATTTATGATCGCCTTTGTGACTGGTGGCACAGGTTTTATTGGAAGCCACCTTGTAGAACACTTACTTGCTTCAGGTCAATATTCAGAAGTCCGGTGTCTTGTACGTACCACCGATAAGTGGCTGGAAGGAATGGACTTTGTACGTATTAAAGGCGATTTAAACGATCCTGTTGCCCTGGCAAAAGGGTTGGACGGTGCTGATACCTTATTCCATCTGGCAGCCATCGTAAAAGCTCCAACCGAAAAGGAATTCAGAATTGCCAATGTAGATGCAACCGAGCATCTCATCCGTCTTGCTCAACGAAAAGGGGTGGTTAACCAGGTTATACTATCTTCTCTCGCTGCAGCCGGTCCAAGCAACGGCACTCCTCTCTCCGAAGATGAAGACATGTACCCTATTAGTCTGTACGGACAGTCGAAAAAGGAAATGGAGATACGTATCAGAGAAATTGCCGGAGAAATGGATTCAATTAAAATCATCCGACCTCCCGCGGTTTATGGCCCACGGGAAGACCAGATTTATCAATTCTTTCAAACCTATGCTAAAGGGTTTTGCCCGATTGTGGGCGATGGAAATCATCCCAGATTATCCATGGTATACGTTTCTGATTTAGTGGAAGGCATCTATCAGGCATCATTACAAACCGATGCCGGAGTGGAAACCTATTTTATGGGAGGGATGGAACAATACAACTGGAACCAGATTACTGGTGTGACCAAAATTGTGATGGGAAAACGGGCTTTACGCATAAAATTAAAACCAACGCTGGTTAAAAAGGTGGGCGCCCTCGTTGAGGGTACAGCATCCTTGTTTGGAAAGTATCCGGTTGTAAATAAAGAAAAAACAAATGAAATGGTCATGGAGTGGATGTGCTCTAATGAAAAAGCACAACGTAAACTGAATTATAACCCTGGTGTAAGCCTGCAGGAAGGTATCTCCAGAACAATTCATTGGTATAAGCAGTATAACTGGCTGTAATTTTGATCAACACCTGCTCATTTTATGGAACTGGGTAAGCAGCTACTTTTTTTATTTAGTGCCATCGGAGGACTGAATGGTCTTTTACTTAGCAGTTATTTCCTTCTGATCCGAAAAGAAAAACAACCCTCCGACTATTTCCTGGGTGCTTTACTGCTGATGTTGAGTATCCGGGTAATTAAATCTGTATTTCTCTTCTTCAATCCGAATCTTTTTGAGTTTTTTGTGCAATTCGGACTTGGCGCCTGCTTTTTAATAGGGCCCTTCCTGTTTTTGTATGCCCGGGCCATGATTGATCAAAAACCGGTGAACAGGATCCACATGTATGTACACCTCATACCCTACATCCTCATCGTGATATATCTAAGCTATTTCTATCCTTATTTCAGTCATAGAGCAATATGGGGAAGGTTCATAGAATATGTTATCTACAAACAATGGGGGATATATATCCTGCTAACCGCTTACTGGATACGACCCGTTTTTGGAAAAATTATTTCAAAGAAAAAGTTGGCCGATCATGAGTTCTGGCTCCTGAACATATTCTTCGGTACCTGTGTGGTTTGGTTGGCTTATGAGACGTCTTCCTACACTTCGTATATCGTGGGAGCTGTTTCGTTCTCTTTCTTATTTTATACTGCCGTTATGCTGTGGTTTTTTCTTAAAAAAGACATGAGTATTAAGCAGCATACATCTGAAAAGTACAGTAACTCTAATCTTACTGAAGAAGATATTCGAAAAAGCTTTGAACACTTAACCTCCTTCATGTCTGACAGGAAACCGTATTTAGATCCTGATCTTACCTTATCAACATTAAGTGTGCAATTAGGCTTGAACAGCAAAACTCTTTCGCAGGTCATCAACCAATCCCTGAGCCAAAATTTCTCGCAATACATTGCCCATCTCAGGGTGGAAGAAGCAAAGTATTTGCTTCGCTCAAAAGCACATCAGCATCTGAAAATAGCAGCTATTGCTTACGAAAGTGGATTCAATAGTGTATCTGCGTTTAATCATCATTTTAAAAAACAAATCGGAATTACGGCTAAGGCATACCGATCTGAAAAACCTATCTGATAGTGTACCTGAATCATGAATCAGGTAGCAGAATGAGTTGAATCGTAGCAGTTTGGGTACTCACTAAAACCAAATGTTATGATTCGTATCCTTTTTTTATTGCTGACTTCTTCTTTTGTAGCTCGGCCTGCATTTTCACAACAAGCAACTGACGAGAGCCAAATACACACCGTACTGTGGGATTATATCAATGGTCGGAATGAAGGCAACCTGGAACAGCTAAAGCGGGCTTTCCATATCAATTCGGATTTGCGGTATGTACGTAACGATACCTTACGCATATGGGCTTCACAAGATTATATCGATGGCATTAAACCGGGGCGAAAACAAAATTGCATCGTTCGCATTGTATGGCTGGATATTGATGGAGATGCTGCGCAAGCAAAAATTGAGATGGAGTACCCAACCGTAAAGTTTGCCGACTACATCAATCTCTTAAAGCTTAATGGCAGATGGCAAATTGCCGTGAAAAGCTTTTCAAGAACCGTGATGAACACACAGAGAGTCCTGTTTGTGCTAACAAGTCACGAGCAAATGGGTAATACGGGCAAGAAAACCGGCTTTCACTTTGGAGAAGTCAGCCATGCGTATAAACCCATACACGATGCTGGATATGAAATCGACTTCGTGAGCCCGGAAGGTGGAAACACCAGCTTTTACGGAGCAAACATGAACGAC
Source organism: Bacteroidota bacterium (assembly GCA_039819115.1). Classification (GTDB taxonomy): domain Bacteria; phylum Bacteroidota; class Rhodothermia; order Balneolales; family Balneolaceae; genus JBCBST01. The sequence goes on along the minus strand of JBCBST010000022.1, from coordinate 27,823 downwards.
TCACTTAGCTTATGGATGATTCAGAATCCAACGGCTTACTATAAACTGACCCACGCAATGACACCCTACGAAATTGATGCCTCTAAATATGCGGCAATATATTATGTGGGTGGTCATGGCACGATGTGGGATTTACCTGAAAATGACGCTATTGCCGGCATTACAAAAACCATCTATGAGAATGATGGAATCGTATCAGCAATATGCCACGGGCCTTCTGGCCTGGTCAACATCAAGTTAAGCAACGGGCGCTACCTGGTGGATGGAAAGAACCTCACTTCTTTCACCAATGATGAAGAGAGAGCTTCTAAACAAGATCAGGTTGTGCCTTTTATGCTCGAGACTGAGCTCATGAAGAAGGGAGCTGAGTTTATCGGAGGGGAGAACTGGGCTAAGAACGTGGTCGTGGATGGTCGCTTGATTACGGGTCAAAATCCCGCGTCTGCATATGGCGTTGCAAAAGAGATTCTTCAACTCCTTGAGCAGAAATGAAGTACACCGTCAGAATGAAAGCTACCTTACCAGCTGAAACCGAAGAAATAGATCAGCGTCCGATTTCTTTAATCAATCCATCCAGCTTGAACTTATAGGAACTATACCGGTTACCGATATTTCGATTCGTATCTATAATACGCGTAAACTCCTCCAGGTTGCTTTCTGCCCGTACCAGTTCTTGAACCAGGTCTTCAAAGGTTTTGGAAAATGAATGTTCAGCGTTATCCATTCTGGCAATCTCAACCTTGCCCGCTACATAAATTACACGCAGTGTCAATAAAAACTGCTCGACGTCACGTACGCCTTTTGTCAGTTTTTGAAGATACCGGGGGACTTCTTCGATTTGATTGGCGATGGAAACCAGGCTTGGGGTATACGAATCGTGTAGAATCTGTATGACTTCTTCCTTCTCTTTTTCACCCGATACACGATCGGATACATCCTGTTCTGTGAGAAAATCGATGGCCGTTTCCACCTGCAAATTGGAAGAGATAATTCCAAAGCTTAACTCATTAAGCAAATCGGTGAGGTCTTCGATCTGATTCTTCATTTCCAACAACTGAACTTCGCCCGCATTTGATTGCAGTCCCATATTTTCTGCAACTACCGAAATGGATTGATCTTCAGAACTAAGCTTAGATGATCCTACCAGGGCATTTAATGCCAACAGCTTTATCGTTCTGGACAGGTTTATAATGTAATCGTAATGCTCGGAAATGGTTTTATTGATCTCTTTCAGCTCAGTAAGAGAAGAAAACATGTGTGTAAGCACAGGCTTAAGGCTGGTTAAATAAGAAGGCACCCCTTCTGACTCAAACCGACGGTTGCCTAATCCCCTTTTTACCAGTTCATTATCCCGGTAATGGATTTCTTTCTGAAGAGACGACCACATAAACTCATCATACGTGGAATAACCTTCCTGGGCGAGGTAATCCAGCAGGCATTTACGAGCTGAATGCATCGCCCCCTTTTTACCTTCTTCAGGCTCCAGTCTTTTTTCCATAGCTACGAGATCAGCATAAAGTTGCTGAATACCTTTGAATACCGGACTGCCTGGTTTTATCCTTATCGACAAGTATCCACTTTTACAGGGGAATGCCAATGCCATTACCCAATAATACGATCCGTCTTTAGCAAGATTTTTTACATACGCCGCTACCGGTTTACCTGCCTTCAGGAAATCCCAAAAGATTTCAAATACACAACGTGGCATATCCGGATGCCGGATACAGTTATGCGGTTGACCGATAATCTCCTCTTTCTCGTATTTGCTTACCCTTATAAATACCTCGTTAGCATACGTGATCGTTGATTTTGGATTGGTTACGGAAAAAAACACCTCTTCAAATAAAAAAGGACTTTCCTGAGTATTTGGTGTTGGTCGGGCGTGCTTTTTACTTTTGTGCACCCCGTTTTTTGATTCTATCGTTAGTTCCATCTACATCCCGATTGGTTTACTTTATGGTGTCCTTATCGGCAGATGGGGGTATGGCATTACCCGTTTTTTAACAAAAATGAGTCTGCAACTTATTCGCGCCCAATGTTTTGTAGCGAAATCTATAACTTACGATTAACCTAAAAAAACAAATCCGGAACAATTCGGGATTAAGAAACTATCTTACAATTTTAGCAACTCCGGTTTGGTTATTAAAAGCGCGAGTATGTTTCTTTTTATACCTTTTATGAATCCCTCTATGCTAACCCCCCATTTTGTGAAGGTTCGTTATCTGATTGGTACATGGTTGTTTTGCTTCGTTTTTCTGGCAGATACCGTACAGGCCCAGCCATCTTTCCGTCAACAAGCAGCAGGAGCTATGGAATTTCCGGGCGTGGTTGCCATGGCTACATCCCCTTCCCATATGTATGTACTTTCTGAATCCGAAGGCATGGCCGTTTTCAGATCGTATCCCGATTCCTTACAGTGGCTGTATACGTCAGCAGGAATGCAGCGCAGAGGTACGACGATACGCGCGGATGTTCGCTTCGCATATCTATACGGAGATTCGCGACGCCTTACCGTACTAGAACCAACTTCTGTACTTGGAGTGTATTCATCCACTCTGCTTCCGGCCAAACCCCTGGGAGTAGCCCGGGCAGAAAACCAGTTATACATTGCACTGGGCAATGCCGGACTGGGCAGCCTTTCGTTGGAATCACCGGAAACAGTAGATCAGGAACCCAAAATTGTTCAATCTGCCCTGATGGAATCTGCCTCCGTACTCGATGTGACCACAAATTCATTAAACCAACAACTATTTGTACTGCTGGACAATCAGAAGCTTCTACTTTTTACTTCCGAGAACAACACCCTTTCTCTCTCTTCAACGATATCGTTATCACAATCCATAAACCGATTGTTTTTGGATGAAGAACAGCTATTCGGGGCTACCGCAAACGGCGAGCTGTATGCCATCAACTCAACCGGGTTATCAGAGATCACCGACCGAATTGGTGCTGCAATACAACATCTTGAAGTATGGGAAGATCGCATCTGGACACTGGATGTCACCGGTAAACTATGGGTAACGGATACGAACGGAACTACAATCTGGAAGGAGGATGCGGAGGCAAACTATGCATTTACGACCTCACCCTCTTCTATGTGGGTTCATGAAAACGGACGTATTGCCAAGGTTGGTGTGGATTCTAGCCAGGTTGAAGAGAGCCAGCGATTGGCAACAGGAGATCTTAAACTAGCTACCGTTCCTAAGCAGATACACCCATTTCCTAAACCATTTATTTATGGGTTTGAATTGGAGAACCCGTTCCCACTGGATGAAGTTACATTCACAGTAAGATCCAATGTTTCAAATGTAGTCGTTCAGGGTCAGGGTATGATCTGGAGTCCGGGTGTACAAGAAATTGGGGTAAACTGGTTTCAGGTTATAGCTACCAGTACCACCGGACAAGTAGACAGTACTCGCTTCATAGTAGAACTCACGTCATTTAACGCACCCCCGCGGTTCAGCCCGGTCCGGAACGTATCCATACCCTATGGAGAACGTTATACTTTCCCGTTTAAGGCTACTGACCCCGACCAGACTTCCTCTGCCCCGGTTCGTTACCTTGGTGTTGATGTTCCTGATGGTGCTCAGATTGATGAACAAACCGGTCTGTTTGTATGGAACCCAACCGAAGCACAGGTTGGAGAGCATCGGTTCAGAGTACTTGCCACCGATCAGTTTGGTGCTGCTGCTTCTATTGATATCTCAATGACCGTACTCAACATTACAAGAAACGGGAGTAATTAGCGGTTGGAATCATACACTTCTTCGGGTTTCACGGCCTCTATTATCAACTGGTACAGAGAACACAAACGGGATATGCCATGGAGGGGAGAACAGGACCCATATAAAATATGGATTTCCGAAATCATGCTCCAGCAAACGCGTGTAGATCAGGCCTGGCCCTACTTTGAGCGATTCATGAAAGAATTTCCAAGTGTGTTCGATTTAGCTGAGGCTAGTCAGCAACGTGTACTTAAAGCCTGGGAAGGATTGGGATACTACAGCCGGGCAAGAAATCTTCATGCCGCAGCTAAAACAATCGCTTTTGAATACGAGGGAAACCTTCCTCAGTCGTATGATGAGATCATCAAACTAAAAGGGATAGGCCCGTACACCGCCGCCGCCATAACCAGCATCGCGTTTAATGCACCTAATGCTGTTGTGGATGGAAATGTGATTCGATTGATTACCCGGTTTACCGGTATTGAAGACGATGTAAGGAGCACGAAAACCAAGAATCGGGTACAGGATATTGTAAACGAACTGATCGATGCTGAACACCCGGCTGATTTCAATCAGGCCATGATGGAGATGGGCTCACAAGTGTGTAAGCCCAAACAACCCGAATGCACCGTCTGCCCCCTACAAACAGAATGCGTAGCATTTAAGATGGCCAAAACGAACACAATCCCCTATAAATCACCTGCGAAGCAAAAGCCACATAAACATATCGGAGTTGGCATTATTCAAAGAGAGAATGAAGATGTACTCATCTCATTACGGCCTGAAGATGCCATGCTGGGTGGACTTTGGGAGTTTCCCGGCGGGAAACAGGAAGAAGGAGAAAGCATTTCCGAAACAGTACGGCGGGAACTGAGAGAAGAACTTGGAGTGGAGGTTGAACCATATGAAGAATTCATGCGGCTGAAGCACGTGTATTCCCATTTTTCTATCACACTACACGCGTGGATGTGCCGGTTACTATCCGGTGATCCAAAACCTCAGTCGAGCCAGGAGATTCGTTGGGTATCTATTGATGATTTAGAAGAATATCCATTCCCTAAAGCGAATAAGCAGCTTACCGAGCGATTGATGGGAAAGGGGCAAAACGATTTATTTCGTTAGGCTCATCTTTTGAGGATTAGTGAATAATCCTCATTTTCAGATATGAACTCACTGGCACTTACCTCGCATCCTGATGTAGCCGCGGTTTTCAATGGCTACCCTCCGGATATCAAACCCAGGCTTGAAGCACTTCGCACCCTCATCCTTGAAACGGCTGATGAACTCAACGAAGTTACCTCCCTTGAAGAAACGCTGAAATGGGGTGAGCCCAGCTATATATCCAACGTGGGTAGTACGGTGCGCATGGATTGGAAACCCCGATTTCCTGATCAGTATGCCCTATTTTTCAGCTGTAGTACCATCCTGGTTTCCACATTCAAAGAAGTGTATGGAGGATTGTTTACTTGTGAAAAGAACAGAGCAATCTGGTTTCATCGTGATACAGAGATTCCGGTTGAAGCTGTCCGGACATGTATCGTCGCTGCATTAAGGTATAAGAAGGTAAAAGACGTGCCATATCTTGGTATGGTGAAGGAATAATTCAAACGTCTCGCTTTCCATGTAAAACCGGCACACCCCGACCGGGCGAATATCTTTTTCATGTCCAAAAAACTCAAAACACTTTCCAAACCCAGGCTCCTCAAACTCAAACCTTTCCTAGACGATCTGGTAAGCCAGATTGAGCAACCTGGGTATATCGATGATGACCCTGTCCAATTCATGCATGCCTTTCCTGAGGTAGCCGACCAGGAGTTGGCTGGTTTTTTCGCCGCAATTATGGCATGGGGTCGCCGGGATATCGTGAATGCGAAAGTGGAAGATTTACTGACCCGGATGAACTATAAACCCTCCGAGTTTATCGGGAATTTCAGTGACCTGGATGCCCGTCATTTGGAAGGATTCAAGCACCGTACATTTAAACCGGAAGATATGTACTGGCTCATAAAAGGACTTGCTGCCATTCTTCAACAACACAACACCTTTGAATCCTTCTGGGACGACTGTAACAACCAGGCTGGTTCCCAAAAGCGCGAGCTTATTGCAGTTTTTCATGAACGATTCTTTGAGCTGCACCCAGAAACCCCGCAACGTACCCGTAAACATCTTTCTAACCCGGAAAAGAACAGTTCGGCTAAACGACTGTATATGTTTTTAAGATGGTGCATTCGTAAAAGCACCGTAGATACAGGCATCTGGAATTTTCTCCCACCTTCTGCTTTAAACGTCCCGCTTGATGTGCACGTGGCTCGCCAGGCCCGGATACTAGGGTTGTTATCCCGTCATCAAAATGACTGGAAATCTGTTGTAGAATTGACCGGGCGGCTCCGAATCATGGACCCGGAAGACCCGGTAAAGTATGACTTCGCTTTATTCGGCGTGGGTGTTCTGGGACAAAAAATTCCTCCTGAATTTATCGTCAACCAGCCATCGTCATGACAAATGCACCGAAATACATCACTATCGTGAGGATAATCGAATAAAACATGTAACCCAGAAAAAAACCTGCCAGAGCCCCCAGAAAGCCTTTAATGGTTTTGAAACCGAGGGAGCTGAAGATGACCCAACAGCAATACAATGTTGTTGGGATAATGGTATACAATAATCCTTCAAATACGGAAGACTGCTCTAATAACGGAACCAAAAGTGCCCAGATAATTCCAAATAAGGAAAGCGTTGAGATTCCGTATAAGTTCATCACAAAATGCTGCTTGTACTTGGGCATATGCTTTCTGAATAACAAAAAGGTAGATAAAGCCAGCATCGGCGCAAAAAGAACGATATAATTGATTGCTGCATATTTTTCTATCAGTACCGTGGATATAAAAAGCAGGTTATCAAAGTATAGCTGCCAGTCAAACGTGGGTATTTGTTCCTGTAAGCCCGCTATGACATCCGCCGAATCCCCACCCGCATCCATTGCACTCTTCATCATCTCCTCATAGTCAATAAACTGAACCGAGATAAAGGTCGTAATGGTCGTGAGTATAATGGTATACCTGAATGGGTTTACATATTTCTTAGGTACCGCAAAAAAGCTGTTAACCACCTCATGTGGGGATTTAAGCATTAACCAGATCGTGCCTGGTAATCCACGATCTAAATTCAGGATATCCCCTAGAAAATCCTCGATAAGCCCTCTTTCCTTGTGTTGCTCGGGGGCTGTTTCTTCATTGTGCTGTTCTGTCTGATCCGCCATGTAGTACTCCAAATTCTTTAATGGTCGAATAAACCGGCTTTTTTTGTATATTTGCAAGCCCGAATAATCGGGACTAATTCAAAAAGAAAGGAAGTGATTCTTAATGCTAGGCGTTGATGTAAAAGACAACGAAAGTATTGAGCGCGCTATTAACCGCTTTAAGAAGATGGTGACCAGATCCCGCGTACTTAACGAGTACAAGGATCGTCAGCAGTTCATCAAACCTTCTGTACAGCGTCGTGAGGCCATGAAAAAGGCCGTACGAGAGCAGCGTCGCCGTCAACGAGACGATTTCTAAAACGACTCGTTGAATCAATCACATTTTGAATCCCTTAGGGCTTGTCCGTAAGGGATTTTTTTATGGCTTCCAGTATGGAAGTACATCCTTTATTTCCTTCTTTTGCTGGTTGAATAATGGTGGTGTACCCCATTTTTGATGCTTCCGTCACTCTTTTTTGAACCTGTGGCACAGGACGAACTTCACCACCCAGGCCGACCTCGCCAACAAGCATGGTTTTGGGTGATACCGGCTTATCGAGCAGGCTGGAAACTAACGCACATATGACACCTAAATCACCCGCGGGATCACTTAACCGAATACCTCCGGCTACATTCAGATATACATCCTGATTGGAAAATCCATAACCCGCTCTTTTCTCCAATACAGCCAGTAATAGCGTCAGTCTATTCCGATCAAACCCGTTGGCCGTACGTTGCGGAGTACCATACGATGCCGGTGTAACGAGGGCCTGTACTTCCAGTAGAATAGGTCGGGAACCTTCCAGGGTGCATACTACTGCATTTCCACTCACTCCCTGATCTTGTCCTGAAAGAAATAATTCCGATGGGTTTGGCACTTCCGCTAATCCCTGTTCCTGCATCTCAAATACACCTACTTCCTGAGCAGCACCGAACCGGTTTTTTAATGATCGTAATAAGCGATAGGTGTAATGCTTATCGCCTTCAAACTGTAAAACCGTGTCCACCATATGCTCTAAAACCCGAGGTCCCGCCAGGTCACCGTCTTTGGTAACATGCCCGATCACTAATGTTGGGATATGTTTTTTCTTGGCCAGCTGCTGGAATAGTGCAGCGCATTCTTTTACCTGCTGAACACTTCCGGGCATACTTTGTAATTCTGTCCGATACACGGTTTGGATGGAGTCGATAATCAGCAAATCGGGGTTAAGCTCCTGAGCCTTTTTCAGAATAACCTCGGCTTGAGTCTCATTAAAAACAAGCAGCCCCGACGATTGAATACCTAACCGTTCCGCTCTTTGTTTGATTTGACCGGCCGATTCTTCGCCCGAGCAATACAAGATGGATAATTCGGGATTAGACTTAGCTATTTGAAGGGTAAGTGTACTTTTCCCTACACCAGGGTCTCCACCCAAAAGGATGTAAGCACCACTAAGCAACCCTCCACCCAAAACACGATCCAGTTCTTTGATTCCGGTTGTAATCCGCTGTTGTTCATCGATTCTGATAGCATCTAATGATACCGGTTCACTTGTACCTGATAGCCCGTCAATACGTGCTTTATGGGCTTTTTCTGCTCTCTTTTGCTCTTTTTCAATTTCAATAAAGGTATTCCATTTCCCACAACTTGGGCAGCTACCTAACCACTTTGGAGATTGATGCCCGCACTCCACACATTCAAACTGGATCTGAACTTTAGCCACTTAGTCTGTATTTAACTGCTTGGCAACGGCTTTGTTCAGGTACCAACTCGTGACTCCCATGCCAATGGCTATACTGATGTAATAGCTGATCATTCTCCACAAGAATAACGCCACTCCAATGAAGGACTCCCGAACAGGCATTGAAACTGCGGTTTCCGAAACAAAAAATAAGGGGCCCTGAAACAATACAAATAAACCTTCCACACCCCCGCTTCCTCCAGGGGTCGGCACAACCAGGAAAGCCAAATTCATGGCAAGGCTACGCAGGGTGGATAAGATTTCAGGAGCCGGCAACAAACTCAATATGACGATAGTGGGCAAAGCAATTCTGGCCAGCCACGTCATAATGGCAAAAAACAACGCTTTCAATAAAAAGCTAAACGGTTTTTTGCGTAACTCATTCGCATACTGCTCCAGGTTGACTGCCTCAGCATTCATTTTTTCCTGATACCGGTTAAGTACAGGCAGGCTGAACAACAGGTTAACCACTTTTTTGATTACTGCGGGATTCACTAACACGGCATAAGCCAACAGCGAAGCATAACTTAACAGAACGATATAAAGGGTTAACATGGACGCTTCGCCAACAAATCCAATTTCTGGTGGCACGACTTCATAAAATACTCCTGATATCAGCAGAATGGGAATAGCTATAGCAAACCAGATTTGATCCAGCAGTACGCTATACAACATCATCGCCGTGGATTCTCCTAAACTTGTGCCTTCTTTTGTCATGGCATACGTTGCCATTGGGGCCCCTCCAATCGTAGACGGAGTAACGGCCGATGTAAAATCCCATACCAACACAATTCTGAAGCTGGCCAGCCAGGATAACGCACCGTTTGAAAGGAATCGAAATTTTGCTGCGGTAAACCATACTCTTAAAAAAGAAACCACAAGAGCGATACCCAGCCCTGGTAATCGCTTAAAGGCAAGGTGATCGAGCACACCCGGTGTATAGGTATAGTAGATGACTCCCCCCATCGTTAATACGCTCAGAGCCAACGAAATAAGGAAATACTTTCGCGAAAAGATGTTTTCCGGGGATGGACTATTGATATGGACGTCTGGGGAACTCAATGAAGATCAGTGTGGGCGTAATAATACAAAAAAAGCCTCGCACATAAAGTCTGTACGAGGCTGATTTTGCTTAAAAAGCCAGAATCAGGCTACAGTAACATCTTCGTTAAGATATACATCCTGAATCATCTGAAGCAGTTTCACTCCTTCGTCCAGTGGACGCTGGAATGCTTTACGACCACTAATCAAGCCCATACCACCCGCTCTTTTGTTAATAACGGCTGTTTTAACGGCATCAGCAAAGTCGTTAGAGCCAGAAGCCCCACCAGAGTTGATTAAACCGGCACGACCCATGTAGCAGTTTGCAACCTGGTATCGGGTAAGATCAATAGGATGATCGCTGGTTAGCTCCGTGTAAATACGCTCATCCAGCTTACCATAACTGGAACTGCCGGTGTTCAAGGCTTTGTACCCGCCATTGTTTGTAGGTTGTTTTTGCTTCACAATATCTGCGCCAACAGTAGCTCCAATATGATTGGCCTGTCCGGTAAGATCGGCGGAGGTATGGTAATCGACACCATCCACTTTGAACGCGTTATTCCGTGTATAGCACCACAGGATGGTAGCCATTCCCAATTCATGAGCATAATCAAATGCTTCGGCTACTTCCACAATCTGGCGATTCGACTCATCCGAACCAAAATAGATGGTAGCACCCACTGCAGCGGCACCCATGTTGTAGGCTTGCTCAATCGATCCAAACATAATCTGGTCGAATGTATTAGGATAAGTAAGCAACTCATTGTGATTGATTTTAACCACGAATGGTATTCTGTGTGCGTATTTGCGAGACATTGCAGCCAATACACCGAAGGTAGAAGCTACTGCGTTACATCCCGATTCAACAGCCAGCTTTACAATATGTTCAGGATCGAAGTAATCCGGGTTTTTTGCAAACGATGCACCTGCAGAGTGCTCAATACCCTGATCCACCGGTAAAATGGAAAGAAACCCGGTTCCACCCAATCTACCATTATCGTACATACGTTGAAGATTTGCTAACACCCGGTTATTTCTATCGGAATGATACCAGACATCATCCACATAAGACGGGGTTGGTAAATGCAATCGAGATTTATCGATCGTTTTACATTCGTGATCTAACAGATAGGAAGCCTCATCACCAAGAAGTTCCTCAATACTTTGTGTACCAAGCGACATGTTAACCTCTTTTTATAGGATTATTTTTAAGATGACCTAAGATAGGATTCTCCCCATCTAAAGACTACCGGTCTCACTATTGTTAACATCCTGAAAAACCCCTTTCAATACAATATGGACCTCTATTTGGCGCACGCTTCGGGAATCCAAATTCGAGAATCCAAAAAAGTCGTATCTTAATAATATGAACATCGCAGACATCCAACTACCGTCCCGGCCCCTCTTTCTTGCACCCATGGAGGACGTTACCGACTCACCTTTTCGGCAGATTTGTCGGGAGAAAGGGGCAGACATTGTATTCACCGAGTTTATCAGTTCAGAAGCCATTATCCGGGATTCGGAAATATCCTTGCATAAGATGGTGTTTAAAGAAATGGAACGTCCATTTGGTATCCAAATATTTGGAGGGCGCGAAGAGGCCATGGAAGGTGCAGCAAAGGTTGCCGAAAATAATAACCCCGATTTGGTCGATATCAATTTCGGATGCCCGGTTTACAAAGTCGTGAATAAAGGCGCCGGTGCTGCCTGCCTGAAAGATATGGACATGATGGAACGCATGGCGGGCACCGTTGTAGACGCCGTAACTACAAAACCAGTAACCGTTAAAACACGGTTAGGTTGGGACGATTCCACCATTCGTATACAGGAAGTGGCCCTGATGTTGCAACGTGTAGGAGTGAAAGCACTAACCGTTCATGCCCGAACCCGGCAGCAAAAGTACAAAGGCGATGCCCGGTGGGACTGGCTTAAGAAACTAAAGGATACACCCGGACTTGAAATACCGATTATTGGTAACGGAGATGTTACCAGCCCACAGTTAGCCAAACAGATGTTCGAAGAAACTGGTGTGGACGGCGTCATGATTGGAAGAGGGGCTATTGGTAATCCCTGGATTTTTGAGCAATGCCGTCAGTATCTCGAAACAGGTGAAACTCTGCCCGAACCCACTCTTGCCGAACGCTTAGAGATTTGTGCTCATCAGCTTCGGTTATCGGTACAGCATCAGGGCGAACGATATGGCGTTATCATCATGAAAAAGCATTATGGCCAATACCTCAAGGGAATCCGTAACGGGAAAAAACTTCGGTTAGAACTTATGAAGCATACCGAGATGGATCCTATCCTTGAGATTCTACTCAACTTCTCCGAGAAAGAGTTTTACGCCGTGGTTTAACAAATCATATAGCACCTTCTACTTTCTCTTTGAATCTTTTTTCCTGTTGTTCGCGTAGGTGCCCGCATTAGCTAATTAAGATCTTATACTATGATCGGCCGTATCATTCGCGCATTGCGCGCACTCCTGTTATCCGGAAATCCAGTTAAAGCCATTTCAGCTGCGGTTATTGGGGTTATCATACCTTACCTGCTGTATGCTTTTTTAGGTGGATTTGGTCTTGCCCTGCTGCTTATTGGTATCATTGCCCTAATTTGGTGGCTTGCCAACCGAAAGAAAGAGGCCTGAAAAAGAATGATTATTCCTGGGATTTGATTTCTTAGATTTAAGAATTCAATCCCATTTACATGCTTAACTGGCAACGTATTATCGAGTTTACCAGGAACGGAAATCCCAAACCTGACCGAAGAGTAGAAAAAACAAAAGAAGAGTGGAAGGCCTACCTTACCGAGGATGAGTTCCAGGTAACGCGCCTGAAAGGAACTGAGCGACCGTTTTCTAATGAGATGTGCAGTCGGTTTGATCCCGGAATCTATGCCTGCACCTGTTGCGGCACCCTCCTGTTCGATGCTAATCAGAAGTTTGAAAGTGGTACCGGATGGCCATCCTTTACCCAGCCCGTAAAAGAAAATGCTGTAGCCTACGAAAAAGATACCTCATACGGCATGATACGCGTTGAAGTACTATGCAATACATGCGACGCTCATTTGGGTCATATATTTCCCGATGGCCCAGAACCTACCGGTTTGCGATATTGTATCAATGCATTAAGTTTAAAGAAAGTAAGCGAATCAGAACCGGCAGTATAGTGCGCACTTTTACCCTCATCATTGTCCTTATCCTATCCGCATCTGTACAGGCCCAGTCTGTATTGGACAGTGCTTTATACACTCAGGCTGATGCCGATATTTTTGAGGATATCATTGCCAGATTCAGCTCACAATCAGAACAGCCGGTGGGTGTACTGATCCCTGAAATAGGTCGCTACTTTTTGGGAGATACCTATGTTTCTCACACGCTTGAAGTAAGTGATAAGGAGCAGTTAATTCTGAATCTCAGAGAAATGGATTGCACCACCTATGCTGAAAACCTGTTTGCCCTGGCCAGAACGCTGAAATCAGAGCAACACACCTTCGAGCAATTTGCCAAAGAGTTAACATCTATCCGATACCGAAACGGAATACTAAATCAATATCCGAGCCGGCTCCATTATTTCAGCGATTGGATTTACTCAAACCGCGATCAACAATTGGTATCCACACCCGCTGACTCCTTTGGGCAGCCATTCCCAAATGTGGTTAACTTTATGAGCACCCATCCTGACAGCTACCGGCATCTTTCAGATAATTCAGAATTTGTCGGTACAATTAAAGAGCAGGAATCGGAAATCAATTCCAGTTCCTATTGGTACATCCCAAAAGAATCCATCGCTACCTATGAGGCCGACCTGCAAGAGGGGGATATCATCGGACTTACAACCAGCATAAAGGGATTAGACGTTGCCCATGTAGGCGTTATCGTAGAAGTTAATGGACGCATGCACCTGATGCATGCTTCTCAGTCCAATCAAAAAGTAGAAATCTCCAAGGAACCTATTTCTTCGTTCCTCAAACCGGAATCAAAGAATACCGGGATTATGGTTGCCCGTCCGCTGGACGTCGAAAACCACGATTGAGATCACCAGGGATTTTCTAAATCCTCTTTCTTGTATTGATGTTCTCTCCATTCAAATACACTTCCTTTGGATTTGTCGAGTTGGAGTGGGTCGTTACCAAACAAACGGAATAACAAGGCAATTGGGGTGATAAACAGGTAATAAATCAATCCTAAAAGTACACGATTGACCACACCTCCCCATAACTCAGCGAACTTAAACCATACCCAGACAATACCATCACCTGCCGGTTTTACAATAACGGATAAAGCACCGATAGCCAACGCTACATAGGCTGGCCACTCTACCTGAAAGATGGCTGCAATCACTAAAAACCCCGTCACAATCACTAACTGAGTTTTCGGGGTTTCAGGATCTGTTTTTATGTACGAATAGGTGCGTTTGGGAAGCATTACGTACGGTTAGAACAAGGTGTAGATAAACGGAGCAATGGAAGAACCACCTCCGATTACAATTAAAAAGCCCAATAGAAGCAAAATTACAATAACGGGAGCTAACCAGAATTTTTTCCGTTGCTTCATAAATTGCCATAGGTCTTTCAGGATATCCATATCAGATCAGTCTTTTTCGAAGTTAAGCTTCTCGTTGAACACGGGTTGTTCCGATTTCAGAAAAACATAGGAACCCATCACCAAAACATCCATCTCTGTATTCATAAAACAACGATAGGCATCTTCCGGGGTGCATACAATCGGTTCTCCCCTGACATTAAAACTCGTGTTTACAACCATGCCACATCCCGTGCGTTCTTTAAACGCATGAATCAGATTCCAGTATCTGGGATTGGTTTCTTTATGCACGGTTTGAATTCGGGCAGAAAAATCAATGTGAGTAATGGCAGGAAGAGAAGACCTGGAAATAGCCAATTTCTCTCGAAGTGGTAATTCATGATACTGTTCGGGCAGCGGATTTCGGTGTTCTTCACGTACCGGTTGAACAAGTAACATGTAGGGAGAGGGTGTGTTAAGCTCAAAGTAATGAGCTGCATCTTCCGCAAGTACAGACGGTGCAAAGGGCCTGAATCCCTCCCTGTACTTGATCTTCAGATTCAATTTCTTTTGCATATCCGGTTTACGGGGGTCGCCAAGTATACTGCGTGCGCCCAGAGCCCGTGGCCCAAACTCCATATTCCCCTGAAACCAACCGACTACCATACCATGATCCAGATATTCAGCCACCCGGGGATACAAATCAGCTTCTTCAAAATCCTGGAAAACAGGTTTGAATCGCTTTACTGCTCTCTGGATATCAATGGCTTCGTATTCAGGCCCCAGATATGCCCCATTCATAGCATCTGGTTGCTGGGGTACCCGCTCCTTTTCAAAATATAAATGGTATGCAGCTAATGCCGCACCAACAGCACCACCTGCATCACCCGCTGCCGGCTGGATGTAGAGTTGATCAAAGATGTTTTCGTTCTGTATTTTACCATTCGCCACACAGTTTAACGCCACACCGCCAGCAAGACATACATGCTTCGCACCGGTTAACTCCTTTGCCTGTTTTGCCATGAGCACAACCACCTCTTCGGTCACTTTCTGAATGGCTAGTGCCAGATCTGCTTCATGTTGTTGAAGCTCGGTCTCATCTTCCCTTCTCGAAAACCCAAACAGCTGTTCCCATTTACGCTCTCTGATCATTTTAAGACCAGTGGCATAATCAAAGTAATCCTGGTTCAGCCAGATAGAACCATCATCCCGAATATCAACCAGTTCTGTTTTTATTTTTTCTACATACTGTTCTACAAGTTCTGATTCCGGGTTACCATAAGGTGCCAGTCCCATCAGCTTATACTCTCCTGAATTGACCTTAAAGCCAAGAAAATAAGTGAAGGCGGAATAGAGTAATCCTAGCGAATGAGGAAACTTCAATTCCCGGAGCAGCTTAATTTCTTTTCCCTTCCCATGGCTTATAGAAGCTGTAGCCCATTCGCCCACTCCATCAATGGTAAGAATTGCGGCTTCTTCAAAAGGTGAAGGGTAAAACGCACTGGCCGCGTGACTGAGATGATGCTCCGGAAAGAGCAGGCGTAAATCCTTTTTATCGTAATCACCAATCTTTTTAAGCTCGTCGTAGATCAGTTTTTTCAAAAACATCTTCTCTTTAAGCCATACAGGCATGGCTGTGATAAATGAAGACAACCCGCGAGGTGCAAATGACAAGTACGTTTCCAGGAGCCGCTCAAACTTTAACAGAGGTTTATCATAAAAGACAATAGCATCCAGCTCTGAAAGCACAAGGCCGGCCTCTTCCAGACAAAAGGTAATCGAATGAGCGGGAAATCCGGGATCGTGCTTTTTCCTGGTAAACCGTTCCTCCTGGGCTGCGGCTATAATTTTCCCATCCTGCAGGATGCAAGCAGCTGAATCGTGATAAAAAGCGGAAAACCCAAGTATGTTCATAGACGATGTAAACTCCTAAAATAGGATTTCCTGAAGAATAAGATTCTCATTTTTAAAGGATGTGGGGTTTCTTATTTTCAACTTCATCAAAATTCAAAGGATACCATGATCATCTCTATGACGGGATTCGGTCGCGGAGAAGCCGCTGATAACGGCACTACTGCCACAGTAGAAATAAAATCTCTTAACAGCCGATACCTTGATGTGTCTATTCGTCTGCCCCAGTTATTCCAGGATAAAGAACTGGTTATGAAAGACGCGCTTCAAAAAGAAATAAACAGAGGCAAGCTTAACGTGAATGTTCATCTTACTGATGATCAGGAAGACGAGCGTTCTATTGTAATCGATGAAGAGAAAATCCAGGAGAATGTCAGAAGCCTGATGCGAATTGCTGAGATATCGGGCATTAAAGAAGCGGTTCAATTGAGGGATGTTCTGAATTTCGGAGACATTTTCACTAAACCGGATGAGGAAGAAGGATCGAGCGATGCGAAGTGGAAGCTGGTTATCGAGGCTTGCCATTTGGCAGTGGCAAATCTAATGCAGATGCGAAAGCAGGAAGGAGAGCAGCTCAAACACGACTTAGAAGAACGCATTCAATTCATTCAGGATACCTTGGCGCTTATTGAGACCGCCACCACAAATCGTATTCCTGAGATACGAGACCGTTTAATGGAGCGTATAAAGCTTCTCATTGAAGATGAAAACCTGGATCCCGAGCGCCTTGAGCTTGAAGTAGCTGTATTAGCGGATAAAATGGATATCACGGAAGAAATTGTTCGTCTGCGTGCTCATCTTAAGTTTTTTCTCGAAGCCATTGCATCTAATGAACCAGCCGGTCGCCGGCTTAACTTCCTCACCCAGGAAATTAATCGAGAGCTAAACACCATTGGCTCTAAGGCGAATGATTCTGAAATCGCCCATCATGTTGTACGCTGTAAAGAATCCCTGGAACAAATTCGGGAGCAGGTTCAAAACGTTGAATGACAACTCCTGCATGTAGAGCTTATGACTACGGGAAAGATAATAGTTCTGGTTGCTCCTAGCGGGGCTGGTAAAACCACCTTAGCCCGCCGGCTGTTTGATGATTTTCCAACGCTCAGATTCTCTGTTTCGGCCACAACACGTGCTCCCAGGGAAGGCGAGCAACATGGAAAGGATTACTATTTCCTTTCCCTGCCTGAGTTTATAGGACGAATAGAACAGGATGAGTTTATTGAGTGGGAAGAGTTTTACGGGGGCAACCGGTATGGAACACTGAAAAGCGAAATTGAAAATAAGATAAAAGAAGGCTATTTTATTCTGCTTGACATTGAAGTAAAAGGAGCATTGAACGTTCAGCGTATGTTTCGCGAACAAGTACGTTCTTTTTTTATCATGCCACCTTCACTCGATGTTCTGAAGCAACGCTTGGTGGATCGTAGTACAGAGTCTGAAGAAAGCCTGTCGTTACGACTTGAACGAGCGGAAAAGGAACTTACGTACGCCGATCACTTTGATCACATTATTGTAAATAACCATTTAGAACAAGCCTACGCAGAACTGAAAACGGCTGTTCACGATTTTTTAAACCAGGATTAGCCATGCCCATCCGAACCATCGATGTAGAAAAGCTGAAAGAAAAAACCGGAAACAAATACGAACTGCTCGTTATACTTTCTAAGCGTTCCCGCCAAATAGCTGCTAACGAAAAGCTGGAACTGGACGAGAAGCTACAATACTTTGAAGGATTTGAAGACGAGGATGAGTTCTCATTCAACGAAGAACAAGAGCAAATTTCCAAAGTATTCGAGAAGCTACCTCATGCTACTCAGCGTGCCATCGACGAGATGGAAGAAGACACGATCTATTACAAACATCCCACCGAGGATTAGTTATGCTCTCCGGTAAACGCATTATTCTTGGCGTAACCGGAGGAATTGCCGCTTATAAAGCGGTCTACCTGCTCAGAGAATTTCAAAAATTGCAGGCTGAAGTAAGAGTCACTCTTACCCCTTCTGCCACCCGGTTCGTCGGTGTTGAGACCTTTTCTTCCTTATCTGGGGAACCGGCTGCAGTACATATCTTTCCAAAAGAAGGAGAATCAACAGACTGGACACGGCACATCAAATGGGGAGAATGGGCCGACTTGTTTGTGATTGCACCTTGTACAGCTAATACGCTGTCCAAGATTGCACACGGATTATCCGATAATATGCTCACCAGTACCGTGCTTGCCGCTCGGTGCCCCATCCTGATTTGCCCGACGATGGACGGAGTGATGTATGAATCACCTTCTGTGGAGCAAAACCTTAAACTGGTTCAATCTTTTGGGTACCATGTATTAGAACCTGAAGATGGGTTCTTAGCCAGCGGATTAGAAGGCAAAGGAAGATTACCCGAACTTTCAGAAATAATATCGCGGGCATCCTCTATTCTATCACCTCAGGGGTCCTTAACCGGAAAAAAGGTAGTAGTTACTGCCGGCCCTACCCAGGAGTTTATCGATCCGGTCCGTTTTATATCAAATCCAAGTTCCGGTAAAATGGGTTTTGCAATGGCTGAGGCTGCCCGAAACCTTGGAGCTTCCGTGCATCTTGTTCACGGACCTGTACATATTGACGCCCCGATTGGTATCACAACCGAAGGCATTACTTCTTCCTCCGATCTTTTCGACGCTATGAAAACGCACAGGGATGCGGATATCATTATCATGGCTGCCGCTGTCTCCGACTTTACCCCCTCTACCCCAAAGAACCAAAAAATCAAAAAAGGTCAGGCTGACCCTTCCCTCCAACTCACCCACACTCAGGATATCCTGAAGTGGCTGGGAGAACATAAACCAGAGCATCAGACACTCATCGGGTTTGCCATGGAGACTGAGGATTTGATTAAAAATGCCAAAACGAAACTGGAGACTAAAAACCTGGATTGGATTATCGCCAACTCGTTAACCGAACAAGGGGCAGGCTTTCAGGGAGACACAAATGCAGTAACGGTACTATCCTCTACAGAGAGTCTGCAGTATAAAGGGACAAAAAAGGAAGTAGCCCGCCAGGTTCTTACTCACATTTTCCCAGAATAATTTCAGGTGATCAGAATGGCAAATAAGCCGGCATTAATCGCTATCCTGCTGCTTATCGCGTGTCTGATTTGCTCCGTGCTTTTAGTACTACCCACACAAGTCACCCATAAAAAAGCCATTTCCCACACTCAGCTGGACTCATTAATCGTACGGAGCCTGTACTTAGCAGATATCGCTCCGTCTTCTATTAGCGAATATGTTGTTCAGGTGGACTCAACATTCTCCAGAAGCGTGTTCCGCGTTAAGGTGCCCCAGGATTTTCATTCTACTTCGTTCCATCTCATCCTGCGTGAAAAATTGAAGCCTTATCCCGTATCCACTCAGGCCAAAATCCGTTTTCCGGAAAACGAAACCACAATTTTTTTGTACGTTGAACCGACCGTAATCCGATCTATACAGATAAAACGACAGGAGAGCTGACTCCTTTTTTACGAACAACCCTTTATCCTTTTGCATATGGCATCTCCACAGCATGCACTCATGAAACGATTAGAGCTGAAGGATTTTCCTCAACCTGAAATCGTCCGATTAAAGTATCCAATCGTACTGTGCCATGGGTTTGGAGGAATCGGTTCGCTGTTAAAACCTTCTGCTTTACATGATGCTTGTATGCTGATGCGCGAATATGGTATTATGGCCTTTGCTCCAAACGTAATACCCTATGCCAGGATAGCAACAAGAGCAGAATACTGGCGGAAACTCATTTTTATGCTCAAAGAGGAATACGGCTTTGACAAATTCAACATTATAGGGCATAGCATGGGCGGCCTGGATATAAGGTATGCGATCACCCACCTCGGCTTGCATGAAGAAGTGGCTTCACTCACCACTATTGCCACCCCCCATCATGGTACTTTTTTGGCTAACCTGGTATTAAAGGGTCCGGATTTGATTACGGAAAAACTAAGCGAAGTACTTGATTGGTTTGGAGAAAGCGTGCATCCATCCGGCAAGAGCGAGGTACTGAGTTCGGTAGAGCAGCTTACCCTGGAATATGTTCAGGAAGAATTCAATCCTTCCACCCCTAATCATCCCGATATCCCCTATTTCTCCTATGGTGCTGCTGTAGGTAAAGGGACTTCGTTCTCTCTGAATCCGATTTTTCTTTTTCAGAATGCACAGATTTATGGAAAGGAGGGTGTGAATGACTCCTTCGTTTCGGCAAAAAGTGCGGAGTGGGGAACATTCTTAGGAAACGTCTCCCTCTCACACATGAATCAAATAAACATGAGGGTTACACGGGAGTTTAAACCCATTTATCAGTCGTTTTGGAAAGAGTTGATCGACTATCTATACAACCATGGATTTTGAGATTTTCAGATCCAGCGACGCACTTTTTTCTTATACCTCAAATACGCTTCACCAAATTCCTGCTCCAGGTAACGCTCTTCTTTGGGAATGATCATCCGGTCTATGATCCACATCGTGACTAAACCGGAGAGTAAAACCCAGGCACTTTCCAGGTAAGCCGCCATTGCCACAGATAATAGTATGGATACGAGGTAAACAGGGTTTCGTGAGTATGCAAAAGGCCCCGTTGTTATTAAACGTGAATCACTGGTCCAGGGAAGAATACTTGTGTTGTGGGTTTTAAACATCCACTCGGTGTAAAGTACAACCAAGCTCAAAACAACCAGGCTTAGAATGATAACCAGAATACGGATGTGAGGGGGTAAAGAAATAGGTATAGAAACTGAAACTACTTTATCCAGTCCGTAAAAGACACACCCAAGAACCAGGTATAGAGTCGGTGGAGGAAAAGGAATACCCGGGGAGGTCATAAAAACATATGTATATAGACTGCTGGCAAAAAAAAAGCCCTGCTACTACATGTAACAAGGCTCTACAAGCGGAGAGGGAGGGATTCGAACCCTCGTTGCATGTTTCCACACAAACTCCCTTAGCAGGGGAGCGCTTTCAGCCACTCAGCCACCTCTCCAAACGAGAACATCAAATATACTGCGCGGATTGTCTTCAATCAATACTTCGAACTTTAATCTTCGGTATTAATAGCGTAAATCTGAGCCAGATTCCTTCCCTCCTGAGCATAATCCAATCCATAGCCCAACACAAACCTCACGGGGATCTCGAACCCTACATAATCGATCTGAACATTGTGTTGTGTTGCTTCTTTTTTGTGAAGCAGGGTCATTACCGAAACGGAAGCTGGGTTCTGAGCTTTCATCCGTTCCACCATAAATTTCATCGATAAACCTGTATCAATAATATCCTCAACGATGATCACGTGACGCCCTTCAATTTTAGCGTCAATTTCCTTTAACTCGGTAACCTGTCCTGTTGATACCTTTTCATCGCCGTAGCTACTGAGCTTCATAAAATCCATTTCACACGGAATAGAAACATGGCGCATCAAATCTGCCAAAAAAATGAATGCACCATTTAAGACTCCAATAAAAATCGGCCGCTTATCAGCAAAATCACGATTCAACTCATCGCCAAGCTGAATTAATCGTTCATCAATCTGCTCTTTGCTTATAAAAACATCAAATTGTTCGCCATTACATTGCACAGATTCAGGTAAGAAGAAACTCATAAGGATCGGTTCAGTTCAAGACACAACTGAGTAACATCGGTACATCTAACTTCATTTGAAATCGTGCCCAGTTCCCCGGTTGGTAGTGGTTCAGGAAAAATAATAGCATAGATAGTACCACCTGAATCGGACAAAACCAATGTGTTTTCTTTCAAGTGAGCCCCAACTTTACGATTGGTAAGGTGGTCGGACACTTTCTGAGTGCCCGTCATCCCAAATGGTATAAATCGATCGCCTGCCTGCCACTGCCTGAGGATAAGGGGCCACTTCAATCGTTCGATGTCCATATATAAATTCTTAGCTTCATTCCTGCTGACCCTCTCAAAACGTACACCTTTATCCGAAACGTAAAAACGATCGGAAAAAAGAGGAATGACTTCATCCTCCGTATCGGCCTCTCTTTTTATCAAAACAAGAGTATCACGATTTCTGAACAGTTCGTGTTTTCCATCCAGCAGCACACGTTTACCGGTTTGGGTAGTTAACAAGCTCTGGCATTCCTCTAATACCCCTGAGGTAACTTCTATCCCCGGAATATTAACCCGTAAAAACCTGCGTATAACAGAACGTTGTGTATTCCCCCTGAATCCAAGAAGTGCGTCAATCCCGATTGTGTGCGAGGAATCCGAAATCTGGTTAAGAGTAAATTGTTCCAGGTCGTCAACTATATGTGAGACTGTTTTCAAGTTAAGAACATGTTCACGCCACCCTGGAAACATGGAATCGAGTTGAGGAAAGATTGAATGCCTTAACTGATTTCGTTGATAAACGGGTTTTAAATTGGATTGATCCTCTCTGAAAGGAACAGCATGCTCCATACAAAAGTTGAAGATGTCCTGTTTTGTCACCTGTACCAACGGTCGAAACCGGCCATGCTCAAACTCTGATATGCCCTTCCAGGTTTCAGGTGAACTCTTTCGCAACAGTTTCTGAAGCACGGTTTCCACCACATCATCCTGGTGGTGGGCAGTCATAATAGCTGAAGCCTGGTATTCATTCTTCATATCCTCAAAAATCTGGTAGCGAACCTTTCTGGCCCAATTCTGAAAATTACCTGGCTCATTTTGCTGGTCCAGCCTCACGCTAACACAATCAAATCCCCATTGGAAAGCTATCTGTTCCACCAGTTCCTGATCCGAATCGGAATCAGCTCCCCTCGTTTGATAGTTAATATGTACTACTATACACTTGACCTGAAGCTGATGAAGTGCGTATAACAGGGCCATGGAGTCCGGACCACCACTAACACCAACAATAAAAAGCGGGTCTTCCTCAAAAAGCCGATCAATGCTTTCTTTGACTATCAGCAGAAATTGGATGGATTCGGATTTGTTCATACAAAAAGGTATTCAGTTCCATATCCTGATCCAATACTGTAAGCGCGCCGGTTTGATTTATACCCAGAAACTTAAACGTACCTGCTAATCTCTCTCCATCTTTTTCGATGGTCACCCAATCTCCAAAACCAATTAAAGTACTGTTGATTAGTTTTACCAACTCGACATCGTGTTGCAACCATTTGGTATAACAATGTTCAATACGGAGCAGTAAATCGGCAAGTAGCTCCTCTCTTGGGTTCGTATGCCCTGTCAGCTGCCTGAGTGAGCCTGCCCATCCGTTTAACTCCTCACCAAAATCGGCTTGATTCACATTTATACCGATACCAATGATGGCTCTGTCCAGCTTATTGCCCTTGAATACCGTTTCGGTTAACAAACCCGCTACTTTTTTATCGTTAACCAATACATCGTTGGGCCATTTAACCGTGGCATGGTACTGCGTTCGTTCTTCAAAACAGGACCGAATAGCATAAGCGCAGGCTAACGTTAGTACAATAAGAGAATGGCTTCGTTCCGGAGTTAAAATTATTGAAAAGGTGAGGTTTTCCCCAGGATCAGCTACCCAGGTTCGTTTATACTGACCCCGGCCCTGGCTTTGGGCATCGGCCAGTACGATGGAACCGTGCCCCTCTTCGCGAAGTGAAATTGTTTTAGCTACCGAATTAGTAGAAGTCGTTTCCTCGAAATAACAAAGGCTACGCCCCAACCAGGACGTAGCCAGCTTTTGTTCGAAAATGGTTTGATCAAACAAAAAATGAGGACTTATTCACCAATAACAAGCACAGAGTCTTCTGTACCGAAGTCATTAGCTATATATTGGTCTGCCGCATCATCGTTTTCCCATCGTTCACCGTCAATCAGGTATTTGAATCGGTATTCTGAATCAGGTTTAACGCGAAGGGTTCCGGTCCAATGACCGTTCTTACGTTGTAATTTATCACTGGAGGTATCCCATCCATTGAAATCGCCAGCAATAGCCACCTCATTCGTTGCCCATTCTGCTGGAATGGTAAAGGTAACTTTGCACACCGTACGTTTTGGAGTAAATGTTTTAGTAAGCATCAATCTGTCGTTTTTGTGTGAATTACCAAACTATGATGTTTTTTATGTAAAAAAAAGAAATTACCGTAAATAAATTGTTAATAAGTTGTATTTATCTAATTTTTTTAGGTGTAATTGAATATTCACTTCTTTTCTTCAGATAAAAACCGCTTCCAGCACAAAACATCAGATTAAGCCTAAGTTTTTGGCTTAATTATTAAACTTCGGCCAGTTTACTTTTGAGAAGGTCAATTTTAGCGATTGGCGTTGCATCTATTTCGTTAATTAGCCCTAAATACATGCTTACCCAATCACCTAGCTGAATAAGTGAAAACAATCGGGCCAGTTTGGTATGGCCTTTGGTCTGTATCTCAATAACCGAGTTCACTTGATCAATGACTAACTCTTTTACAATATCCATGCGTCTTTGAACCCTCTGGTTATCTTCATTATCCCGAAGCATTACAACCGTAAGTCTTCCTGTTAGGTGAGCGATGGATTCCCAACCGACAATTTCATTGTGATTCATTTCCGGGATTACATTCCCGTAAGCCAACATCTTGGCATTCTCTTCAATTTGTCCGCGCCAACGCAAGTTAATGGGTTCCATAGAAAGAGCATCGGAATAGATGACAGGCAGTGTATCGTTTAGTTCCCGGGCAATAGAAAGTGCGTCGTTATCAGAGATATCGGTATACAGACTTACACCTTCTTTAAGTTGCTCTAACGTATCGATCAGTTGCTTATCGCCTTCCTGGATGAAGCCCAGCCATTGAAAAATTCGGAATAGTGGTACAAAGCTATAAGCTAATGCAGCACGGGGTGGCATACCTCCCGGAATCTTGATGTAGTCAAATCCATTCTTTTCGGCTTTGTTCTGAAGCTCTCCACCAGAAGTTACACCTATAATCTGCGCTCCCTTCTCTATGGCCTGATCCAAAGCAGAGTGGGTTTCTTCTGTATTTCCGGAAAAACTGCACGCGATAAACAGGGTAGACTCATTTACCCAGTTCGGAATATCGTAATGTCGCACAACCTGAACAGGAACAGGGCATGTGTTGCTGGTATATGCCCGGATTATATCGGCTCCAATAGCCGATCCCCCCATTCCCGCTAGACAAATTGACGAAATCTTATGCGATTGAATATTCAATGATACATTTGAAGTAGACTCCATTATGCTTTCCCAGTGTGTAGGAAAATCATTCATTAATCCCCACATATTCTGAGAGTCTATTTCTGTAATACGCTGTTTAGTTAGTTCCATTTTTTGTGTTTTTCAATGAGTGAAATAGTGTTTTCACTTCTGCAGCTGTAGCCACGGTTAATACCTCCCGGGCCAGATGCTGAAGTTGTGCGTGAGAGTAGGAAATTAGCATTTCTTTTACTTTTGGAACAGATACAGGCACCATACTTAACTCGTTAATACCCAGACCAACTAAGACCGCCGCCCCAATTGGATCGCCTGCAACTTCTCCACACACACAGAGCGGAGTTTGTGTTTGTTTTGCGCCTTCAATTGCAATATGAATCAACTTGAATACGGAAGGATCCAGTAATTGATAAAGTTGACATACCCGTTCATTACCCCGGTCTGCCGCCAGAGTGTATTGGGTCAAATCGTTTGTTCCGAAGCTAAAGAAATCGGCGTGTTTTCCGAATAAGGAGGCTTGCAAGGCTACACTAGGCACCTCTATCATAACCCCAACCGGAACCGGAGCTTTCAGGTGAATCCCCTCATTTGCCAACTCAGTCGTGATAACCTGTAATTCATCTTTTATCGCCACAACCTCCTGGGGTACGGTAACCATCGGAATAAGCAGGCGCACCCGTTCCGGGAATTCGGCACTAACACGTACAATCGCTCTTAACTGGGCATGCAATAATTCTTTTTCGTCAAGCAGAAGCCGCACCCCGCGCCATCCCAAAAACGGATTGGCTTCTTCGAATCGTTTATCTCTTAGTTTATCCCCTCCAATATCGAACAGGCGGATAACACAAATCCCTTTAATCGATGACAGTATACTTCGATAAAAATTGGTTTGTATAGTCTCGTTACGATTTCTCTCTCCTTTAAACAATAGCCCTTCGGTGCGAAGCAATCCAATGCCTTCGGCCTGAACCGATGCAACCTCACCAACCTCTTCTTCAAACTCTAAATTGGCTAATAGTTTAAAGGGTACCCCGTCCATGGTTTGGGATGGTGCCTTAATCGCGGCCCGACGTCTTTTTTTCTCTTGCCGGCGATGTTCTATATGGCGCTCGTATTCACGGAGTATATCTTTCCCGGGGTTTGCAATAAGCTTGCCCTCCGGGCCATCCATCACCAGTGTTGAACCCTGTTCCACATAAGCAGTTACTCCCTTTACCCCAACAAGACATGGTATTTGAAGAGACCTTGCAATAATGGCTGCATGCGAAGTGATCCCCCCTTTCTCAAGCACCAATCCTTTGATACCTCCTTCGTAGTATGTAACCAGATCTGTTGGGCTGATTTCGCGGGCTACCAAAATAAAACCGTTAACCGAAAGCTGTTCCTGTTCTTCTTCTGAGGCAAGTACGACTAACCGGTCCCGAATATCTTCCAGGTCTACAATACGCTGAATTAACATCTCTGAACCACTCTCGCGCATTCGCTCCATAACTTCACAAAATGTGAGATAAATGGCGTACCGGGCGGAATACTTTGCACCTTTTACATAGGCAATGACCGATTCTTCAATTTCCGGATCCTGCAAAATCTGATCCTGAGCTGCCAGAATATCCACTGTACTGGTGTCTGCAACAGCCTGGGCGATATCCGAAATCTCCTCACTTAAGAGCGAACGCGCTCTTCTGAAGCTATCCACATGATGGTTCACCTCTTCCTTAGAAATGGTAGATGGAGGGATAGCTCTGTTTTTTGTTGGCAATACACAAGCCACGCCAATGGCAACACCATCATTCCCAGTAATTGCGGAAAATACGACTGATTGAGACATCATACGGGGTTATTCGTCGTGCATTCCGAATTTAGTTTCCACTAATTCGACTACCGATTTCATAGCTTCACGCTCATCCTCTCCCTCAAATTCAAACTCCAGCTCAGCACCCTGATCGGCAGCAAGTGTCATCACGCCAAGGATACTCTTCCCATTTACTTTATACCCATACATATGGATATAAAAATTAGACCTGAAGGAGCTGGCAAGTTTAACAAGCGCCGCCGAAGGTCTGGCATGTAATCCTGAAGAATTCTTTATAACTACTTTTTGCCGTACCATTTTTCCGCTTAATGCTAAAGAATCAATATAATGGCAACGGTAGTATTCACCAAACTCATGTGTACAAGAAGTTGGATTTACAACACGGGAAAGTAGTACATTAGCCCATCATTTCGATAGCCTATTACTATGTCGGTAACAAAAAAAGACGTGCGATACGTAGCAGAATTAGCGCACCTGCAATTATCTGAAAAAGAAATACCTGATTTTGTTCGGGATATGAACCAGATTTTAGATTACATGGAGCTGCTTAACGAATTGGATACCAGCACGATTGAACCTCTGAATCACGTTATTGAACAGCATAAAGCACTACGACCTGATCTCGCGGAGCAACCTCTGTCCCATGTGGATGCCTTAAAGAATGCTCCCGATGCTGGTACACGGAAATAATCAGTATCAG
>JBCBST010000021.1:0-32870 GCA_039819115.1 Bacteroidota bacterium | reverse complement strand
TTTTTACAAAATCTCGAATTATTCCATTATCCTAAGGCACTCAACGTTTTAATCTCGCTTAAAGAGTATGAAGAAACCTATTATTTTTGCTATTGACGATGATCCGCAGGTAATTCGTGCCGTTTCAAGAGATTTACGTTCAGAGTATCGTTCAGAATACCGGATTCTGAGCACCACCTCTCCAAAAGAAGCCCTCGAAACCCTTCCGGAACTCAAGAAAAAAGGGGAAACCGTCGCTTTATTTGTAAGTGACCAGAGAATGCCCGAAATGATTGGGGTAGAATTTCTGGAACAGGCTAAGGAGATTTATCCCAATGCAAAACGGGTGTTGCTAACGGCGTATTCCGATACAACGGCAGCGATTAAGGCCATTAACGATGTACAGCTCGACTATTACCTACTCAAGCCGTGGGATCCACCTGAGGAAAAACTCTACCCGGTACTCGACGACTTGCTTGCCGAGTGGCAAGCTAATTACCGACCCGAATTTGATGGAATCCGGGTATTGGGATATCAATATTCTCGTAAATCCCATTTAATTAAAGATTATTTGTCGGGAAACCTGATTCCCTACCAGTGGATGGATATCGAACAATCGGATAAAGGTCAGGAAGTACTCCACGATTTTAACATACAGCATAAACAGCTACCGGTTGTGCTGTTCGAGGATAATGAATACCTCTGTGATCCAACACCTGTTCAAATTGCTTCTAAGCTCGGAAAAGCTCCTACGGTGTCAAATACAGTATATGATGTTGCGATTATCGGAGCTGGTCCGGCAGGACTGGCCGCCGCCGTATATGGAGCCTCAGAGGGATTGAACACTCTACTGATCGAAAAACGTGCACCTGGCGGACAAGCCGGAACCAGTTCACGCATAGAAAATTACCTGGGTTTCCCTAAAGGCCTCAGCGGATCAGATTTAGCCCGCCGCGCGATTACGCAGGCTACCCGATTTGGAACCGAGTTTTTATCCCCGGCTGAGGTGAAAGGGATTGAAGTGAACCATCCCTATAAAACCATAGAATTAACCGACGGGTCTGAGGTTACAGCAAAGGCGGTTGTTATCACCACGGGTGTGAACTATCGCATGTTGGAATGCCCGGGTATTGCCGATTACAGTGGAGCCGGCATTTATTATGGCGCCGCGATGACCGAAGCACATGCGTTTAAAGGAAAACAGGTGTATGTGGTTGGAGGTGGTAATTCTGCCGGACAAGCCGCTATGCACTTATCTCAATTTGCCGAGAAAGTGTATATCCTGATACGTAAACCCGATTTATCCTCCAGTATGTCCCAATATCTGATTGATCAGATTGATGGTACCGATAATATTTCGGTGTGTGGATATATGGAGATTAATGAAGCAAAAGGGGGAGAGAGACTGGAACATCTGGTGATAAGAGACAACCGGGACGAGAGCCTGAGAGAGGTAGAGGCCGATGGGTTATTTATATTTATAGGAGCGCGACCGTTTACCGATTGGGTTCGGAATGATGTGATCAAAGACACCCGTGGTTTTATTGAAACCGGGCGGGACTTGCAGAAATACGACGAGTTTAAAGGCATTTGGAAACTGGATCGAACCCCCTACTTACTCGAAACATGTGAACCCGGAGTGTTTGCCGCCGGTGATGTACGGGCGGGAGCAATGAACAGGGTTGCATCGGCCGTTGGGGAAGGTGCCATGAGCATTAAATACGTGCACGAGTACCTGGCAACAGAAAGCTAAACGGCTTTTCTTCCGAAAATTTAACACCACTCCACACGAATTTCTCCCGATAATGCGTTATCATGGAAGCGTTTCCAAATAACATAATCAAGACTATTCGCTATGGATGCCGTATTAGAACAAGCATTATCGTTCGAACTCACTGAAGACCAAAAGATTATACGCGACAGCGTTAAAGAATTCGTAGAGCGAAATGTTGCGCCTACCGTTATGGAGCGTGACCAATCCAAACAATTTCCAATGGATTTGGTGCGCCAGCTGGGTGAAATGGGTATGATGGGTATTTATCATGAAGAGCGATTTGGTGGTGGTGGTGCAGATACCATCAGTTTTTGCCTGGCTTTAGAAGAAATTGCACGCTGGGATGCTTCCCTTGCCCTTACCGTGGCCTCGCATACCTCATTAGGAACCGGTCATATAGCCCTTGCTGGCACCGATTACCAGAAAATGAAGTACATGCCGGAACTATGTGCTGCTGAGAAATTGGCCGCCTGGTGTCTCACAGAACCAGGTTCCGGTAGCGATGCCTCAGGCATGAAAACCACGGCCATCAAAGAAGGCGACCATTACGTATTAAATGGCGCTAAAATCTTCATTACTCAAGGCTCTGTTGGCGACGTATACGTGGTTCTTGCCAAAACAGACCCCTCAAAAGGAACTAAAGGCATCAGTGCCTTTATCGTAGAGCGGGAATGGGATGGTGTACAACCCGGACCAGGCATGCACAAGCTGGGCATGAATTCCTCCGACACGACCGAAGTGGTATTCGAAAATGTAATTGTACCAGCCGAAAACCTGCTTGGCAACGAGGGCATGGGCTTTATCGATACCATGAAAGTACTGGACGGCGGTCGTGTTGGAATCGCCGGTCTTTCTGTTGGTATTGCCCGTGGTGCCCTGGAAGAATCCGTAAAATATTCGATGGAACGCAAGCAGTTCGGTACTGCGATCGGCAACTTCCAGTATATGGAAGGCAAAATGGTAGACATGGCCACCGAGATTGATGCTGCCCGCTTGTTAGTACTTCGCGCCGGTTGGCTGAAAGATCACGGACGTCCATTCACGAAAGAAGCTTCGATGGCAAAGCTTTTTGCCTCTGAACTTTCGGTACGGGCTGCATTGGAAGCTATACAGATTCACGGAGGGTATGGCTACACGAAAGAGTATCATGTAGAACGTTTTTTACGCGATTCCAAACTCATGACCATTGGTGAAGGAACTTCAGAAGTCCAACGATTGATTATAGCACGCGAGTTGAAAAAAGGCGTGGTTTAATCCTTTTTCATTGATCATTCAAAGCCGTTCTTCTCTTTTGGCAGGACGGCTTTTTTTGTACTATACCCCACCCTATGTAAGCGAAGCACATATCATCATGCCCAAAAACCTATTCAATATTGACGACGCCTTTCTTTTTGAATCTGAGTTAAACGAAGAAGATCGTTTGATCATGGAAACCGCCCGCGATTACGCTCAAAGTAAGCTGGAGCCAAGGGCATTGAAGGGGAATACGGAAGAATATTTTGACCGAAGCATAGCCCATGAAATGGGCGAAATGGGTTTGCTAGGTGTTACCATCCCAACCGAATATGGTGGATCGGATGCCAGTTATACGGCCTACGGGCTCATTGCCCGGGAAGTGGAGCGGGTAGATTCAGGATATCGTTCGTTTATGAGTGTACAGTCATCATTGGTGATGTATCCCATCTCTGTTTTTGGGACAGAAGAACAGAAGCAACGCTTTCTTCCTAAACTGGCCTCCGGTGAGCTCATTGGTTGTTTTGGACTTACCGAACCCGATCATGGCTCCGATCCCGGAGGGATGGTCACAACGGCTATAAAAACCGAGGGTGGCTGGCGGTTAAACGGTGCTAAAATGTGGATTACCAATTCCCCTATTGCCGATATTGCTGTGGTATGGGCAAAAGCAAAAGAAACGCCTGATGCGGAAGGCGTAATCCGGGGATTCCTGGTAGAAAAAGGCATGAAGGGGTTTTCTGCGCCGGTTACCAAATATAAAATGTCCCTTCGGGCTTCCTCAACTGGTGAACTGGTTTTTGAGGATGTTTTTATTCCCGAAGAAAATGTATTCCCTGATATCCGCGGACTTAAAGGTCCGTTTATGTGCCTGAATAGTGCCCGTTATGGTATCGCATGGGGTACCATCGGTGCAGCTGAGTTTTGTTACCAGCGAGCCAGACAGTATGTGCTCGATCGTAAGCAGTTTGGCCACCCCCTGGCGGCCAATCAATTAATCCAAACCAAGCTTGCCAATATGCTAACCGATATCACGGCCATGCAGATGCTGGCTTTGCGACTTGGCAAACTCAAAGATGAGGGAAGAGACCATCCATCCATGACTTCCCTCGCTAAACGCAATAACTGTGGGAAAGCCCTGGAAATAGCCCGCGTTTCGCGCGATATGCACGGAGGAAATGGCATAACGGGTGATTACAGGATTATTCATCATATGGTAAACCTGGAGTCGGTCAATACCTATGAAGGCACCTACGATATTCACGGTCTTATCCTGGGAAGAGAAATTACAGGCATTCAGGCGTTTACGCCAAAAGGCTAAAGCATATCAGGAATCGGGCAGGATGTGATTGGCATTGCTGAAAAAAACATCTGACTTTATTTAGGGGTATTCAATTTCAGAAGTGTAAGTAAGTAATTATGGTTCAACGGATTACTTATGAAAAACTACTTATACCTACTCTTATTGAGTGCTTTTGGCTTCAGTTGTTCGGAAGCTGAACAAAACGCTACGGACGAATCAGCCGATCAATCCTTAAGCCAGTTATCGGATTACCTCAATATTTCGGAAGAGCCTTTTAACTACTCCAACCCTGATCTGCCCGATTATTTCACAATAGGCATAAATGCAGATTTAGACCATACACCTGCCGGAAATCCGGTTACCGATTGGGGTGCAACGCTTGGCCGGGTCTTGTTCTACGATACCCAACTTTCGGCCAATAACACCCTTTCCTGTGCCTCCTGCCACAAGCAAAACGAAGGCTTTTCTGATCAGATCACTTTGAGTGTAGGATTCGAAGGAGGAGAAACAGGGCGTAACTCCATGGGGCTTAGCAATGCCAGATATTATGAAAGCGGACATTTCTTCTGGGATGAACGCGCGGAGTCACTTGAAGAACAAGTGTTGTTACCCATACAAGATCCGGTAGAGATGGGCCTCTCCCTGGAAGAACTTGTGGCGCGGGTTTCCAATCAATCGTATTACCCGGTGTTGTTTACACAGGCATTTGGAGACGATGAGATTACAACCGATCGTATTTCAAGGGCATTATCCCAGTTTGTGCGTTCTATTGTATCCTATCAGTCGAAGTATGACGAAGGCAGGGCTCTTGTAAATCGCCCGAATGATGATTTCCCAAACTTTACCGAACTGGAGAATCTGGGAAAACGATTGTTCTTTTCACCGGAAACTCAATGTTCAAATTGCCATGTCGGCGATGTATTTGTTGGAGACCGGGCCCGAAACAACGGGTTAGATGCAATGTTAACCGACTTTGGAGTGGGTGGTGTTTCCGGTAACAATAATGACAATGGAGAGTTTAAAACAGGCTCCATGAGGAATATTGAACATACGGCGCCTTATATGCACGACGGTCGGTTTGCAACCCTGGAAGAAGTGGTGGAACATTATAACTCTGGTGTTCAGAACAGCCCGGATCTGGATAACAGGCTTCGCGTTAACGGACAGCCGCGCCAGTTAAACCTGACCGAGCAGGAAAAAGAAGCATTGGTGCTTTTTATGAAAACGCTCACTGATATCGGCTTAAGCTCTGATCCCAAATACTCAAACCCTTTTATTAACAATTAGCGAACAACTAACCCTGAAAGAGACAATAAGTAGCTATCTAGTAGGCTTTCGTTTGGAAGAACGAGAGCCTATTTTTAGTTGAAAATACATTGTACAAGGAATGAATAATCAAGAACTCTTCACGCTATTTAAGTCTAATACTCAGGTCTTCACCGACGCGGTTCGCTCTTTTCCGGCCTCCCGGTTTCATGCCCAACCCAACGCTCAGATCTGGAGTGCTGCCCAGATAACAGAACACGTATATCGCGCGGAATTCGGCACCTCCCGCCTGTTTAATGGGGCTACAGAGGCATTATCTGACCGGGAATCCGACGCTAAGTTTGGAGATCTGGAACGATGGTGTGCAGATCGTGAAACCAAAGTAGAAGCTTCTGGCCCGATTCTGCCTTCCGGTAAACACCTGGAGAAAGAAGAATTGCTGATCAAGTTCACTGAATCCAGAGAACGACTACTGGAACTCGCCGCCCAACAAAACCTTGATGAATTATGCACAAGGTACAATCACCCTGTGTTTGGTTTTATGACCAGAAAAGAATGGCTCTATTTTAACGTATTGCATGCCAACCGACACCTGCACCAATTGGATGAACTAAAGGAGTTGGTTTCCAAATAAGAGAAAAAAGGAGTACGTTCAAACCCTAATAAAATGGTCGAATGAAAAGTATCATCTGCACGCTTGTCGGTTTGTTAATGACTTCGGGAGTTTTCGCACAAATCATTCGTGAAAACGTGGTGTTTAAAAGTGGAGAACATGTACTCCAGGGGCGGGTTATACTCCCTTCTTCTGATACCGATTCTATACCGATGCTGGTATTTACAGGTGGAGAAAATGCCTTTGAGTCCTTTCGAACCGATTATCGTGATTTCCTGCAGCGAAACGTGGAAGACGTGCTACTTCCCCAGGGTTACGGCATGTTCTATATCGATACCAGGGGTATTGACTACTCCGAAGGTAAATGGCAACGAGCCAGCTATGAAGATCGTGCAGAGGATATTGCAGAAGGCCTGGCCTATCTCCGAACACGAAGAGAAATTGACCCGAATCGCATTGCTGTTTTTGGTCATGGAGAAGGTGCTTACATCGCACAAATCGTTGCTTCAAAAAACCCCACCTGGGTAAAATCAGTCATTGCATTTGCCGGAAGCACGCTGGATACCCGCCAGCAACGCATCAGCGAATACTTTATCCAATATCAGTGCGAGGGCATGGACAGTACCCGCTCACACCGGAAAGCGCGCCGAAAAGCTAACTCCCATCAGGATTGGGTAAAAACATTTCCGGTGATCAAAAAATGGCGACAAATGCGGGTTATCCAGGACTTCAACCCCGATATCTATCTCCAAGAACTTATACAACCTACCCTATTTCTCTTGCCCGACAACAGCAGGCATCTTCACCCGGAATGGGTGATCGATAAAGTGGAAGAGCTCTATAATGGTAACGTTCCAGACCGGTTAATGCTTAACGTAATACCCGGCACTAACCATAATTTCCAGCCTGTTCCCTCTTGCTTTGACGGAGACCTTTCAGCTATCGGATATTCTGAACAATTTCAGACCCAATTTCGTAACTGGGTTATCCAGCACCTGTAAGATTGGCACACCTTTATGTTTCCTGATTACAACTTTTACAGTACTACACTGCTTGTACTCATCCTTCAGGGACTGATTTTTGCCGCACTTCTTCTCAAACGGTACATACAAGAACGTAAGCTTTCTGATCTGTTCCTGTTTTTTATTGTTCTGCTAACCTGCTATCGCACCACCACATACGTAATCGGTTTTATGGGATGGTATGATACCTTTCGAAATACAAAGGTGAACTATTTCATGCTCGATACGGCCTTCGTTATCGGGCCTCTTATTTACTTTTATCTGAAAACACTCACTCAACCCTATTTTTCATTTAAAAAAGTCCATCTTTGGCATTTCCTGCCGTTTACGGTTGAGGTAACGGTGGCCCTCTTCGTATTGATATACGATGCCCAACAGCCCGGTTTCTATGACTCCCAAAATGGGGTGTTGTATAGACGATTTTATATGGAAAGCGGTCTCATAAGCGTTGTAATCGGGATGGTTTCCCAGTTCATCTACTATTCAATGTGCATAACCATATACCTCAACTTTCGAAAAGAGATTCTTCAGCTTTTCTCTAACACGTATTCGGTAGAGTTAAACTGGCTTCGAAATTTCCTGTTTATTTACATCGGGTTGTTTCTGTTTAACCAAATCTATTTTAACGTGATTGGAAACTTCTTTGTTGATTTAAGCTGGACTCAACGTTGGTGGTGGTTCTTCGCCAATGCTCTTGCCGTATTTTATGTCGGGATAAGAGGATATTTTTCCAGAGCAGATGATCTCAAAGAGCTTCGCATTATTCCCACGATTTCAGAATCGACTCCATCCAGTGCCAACCCCACATCATCTTCCGAGCTGGATACAATTCTTGAAAAAATGAAGAACGACCGGTTATACCTTTCTTCCCAGTTAACACTAGCTTCCTTAGCTGAACAGGTTGATATGAGTCCCAACCAGGTTTCATCATATATCAACAGCGGTACTGGAAAAAACTTCAACGACTTTGTGAATGAGTTTCGGGTTGACGCTGTAAAGAATGCCCTTCTTGAACCCCAAAATGCCCATCTTTCGATTCTTGGTATCGCTCTGGACTGTGGGTTTAACAGTAAAGCAACGTTCAATCGTGTATTCAAGAAATTTACAGGTTGTTCTCCCAGTCAATACTTAAACGAATTGAATAAAGCCCCGCACGTATAAAATCAGAAGCATTTCACCGTTCAAATCCCTTTCTTGTTCAAATAGATTAGAGGAGGATTTATGACCGTAGATGACATCATGGCCTACTTGGAGGAAAAGGGGAGTGATCAAACCAAGTCGATTTACCTTAAACATGGTGCCCCTGAACCTTTTTTTGGAGTAAAAGTTGGCGACTTGAAACCCATCCAGAAAAAGCTAAAGAAAAACCTTTCCATCGCGCTCGAACTCTACAAAACGGGTAATAGCGATGCCATGTATCTTGCCGGACTTATTGCAGATGAATCCCAAATCACCAAAGAACAATTACAGGTATGGGCAGAACAAGCTTCCTGGTATATGATCAGTGAATATGCAGTAGCCTGGACTGCCGCCGATTCGCCGTATGGATGGGAACTTGGCTTAGAATGGATTGACTCTCCAAAAGAACACATTGCCTCTGCGGGATGGGCTACACTCAGCAATTGGTTAATGGTAACACCAAATGATGAACTCGACATCAATGAGATCAAAACTCTTATGGAGCGCGCGTCAGCTCACGTTCATGAAGATGAAAACAGGGTTAGTTACACCATGAATGGATTCATTATAGCGGCTGGTGGTCAAATCCCGGAATTAACTCAAGTAGCAAGAAATCTGGGCGATACTATTGGTAAAGTGAATGTCCAAATGGGATCAACTAACTGCAAAGTTCCGGTGATATCCGAATACGTTAAAAAGATGGAGCAAAGAGGAAATATTGGGAAAAAACGAAAAACAGCACGTTGTTGATATGGCCGAAAATGGAGAAATCAGCATAACTCTGAATGATCTGAAGAAACTCAATTCGTACCGGGATTTAGAGAAGGTGATTGGGAATAAGCATGCTGATGCCAGCCGAATCATACAAACGATCGAATATGAACATGAATTGGAGCAGCTTCAGATTGAGCTTTTGAAAGCGCAACAATGGATTCGGGAAACCGGACAACGAGTAGCCATTCTTTTTGAAGGACGTGATGCCGCCGGTAAAGGTGGAACCATCCGACGGTTTACACAGCATTTAAATCCTCGCTCCATACGTATTGTAGCTCTGCCGGCACCAAGCAGTGTTGAAAAAGGGCAATGGTATTTTCAGCGGTATATTCAACGTCTGCCCAACCCCGGAGAAATGGTGTTCTTTGACAGGAGCTGGTATAACCGGGCGGTTGTGGAACCCGTAAATGGTTTTTGCAGCCAGGTTCAATATCAACAGTTTATGCAGCAAGTACCCGAATTTGAACACATGCTGTACGAAGATGGGGTAATACTGATTAAGTTTTGGTTCTCTATTTCAAAAGATGAACAACTGAAGCGGTTCGAAAGTCGAAAAGAAAATCCTCTCAAACAGTGGAAACTGAGTCCAGTGGATGCTAAAGCGCAGGATTTATGGGATGAGTATACCCGATACAAAGAGGAAATGTTCAATCGTACGCACACCTCATACAGCCCCTGGATTATCGTGAAGGCCAACAGCAAAAAGAAAGCCAGAAACGAAAGTATCCGTCATGTATTAAATACCCTTCCTTACCCCGAAAAAGAGCATACCGATATTGAAATCTATCCGAATCCGGATGTTGTAACCCGGTACCACCGTCAGATTCGCCAACTTGACGAGTAATTCCCTCCGCGCATAAAGTAAACAAACACAAGCATCCGGTGGTTCTCACCGCCGGATCATACCTGTAGCAGAACCCGGTTCGGGAACACAGCCTTTGCCCGAACGTATCAACAGTAATCACTAACTATTGTTCTTTAGCTGCTACTACCATGCGTATCTCTACTTTTTTCGTCCTTTTCACCGGGCTACTACTCCTTACTGCCTGCACCAATAGCTATATGGTTCATCAACAACCAAAACCGGTGCTCAATGAGTCATTATTTCCAGCTGATCAAGGCTTGATGTCTCAGGCAGACATTAATCGAATTTTAGATAGTCAGATTGCCATTCCTGATCATCAAAACATTGCCGTATTCCGATACCCCGATCAGGATTACCGCTCCCTAAATACCGTGTATGGTAATCAGTATTGGTACAACGAGAGTTATATGAAGCAACAACAGGCATACATGGACACCCTTTCGTCTGTATTATCATCTTCCAATAAGATTAAAGGCGTGCGGGTTATTCCATCCATGCTGGAACCCGCTAAACGGGATGTCCCGCACCTCAGGCAAACCTCTGTCCGGTTACACGCTCCCCTGCTGCTGGTGTTTAGAATGGAATCTGATTTGTACCAAAATTACAAGTTTCTAAAAGGATCGAAGCTAAAAGCTTTTTCAACGATAGAAATGGTGCTATTGGATGTCAGAACAGGCATTATTCCCTTTTCAATAATTGTAACAGAAGATGTTGAAACCAGGAAAACGGATCAGGATTTGAACGGCGATCTTGCCAAACAACGAGCCATCGCTACAGCCGCTAAGCAGGCTATCGGGGTGTCCACTCAAAAACTGGTCGAGTTCCTGGAAAGCCAGGATTACTTCAGCTCGGTTAAATGAAGATGAACGGGATATATCCAGCAAAAGCAACGACGCACATATTCTTTACACACTTTTTATTGATGTTAATGAATAAACTCCGTTTCTTGCACATGTTTCACACATTAAAACCATCATGGATAACGCGCATTTAACCCGGAAGCAGCAGGACTTTTTTGATTTTATTGTAGCCTATAAAAAAGAATATGATGTTTGGCCCACCTACAGGGAGATAGCGGATCATTTTGAGTACAAATCCCCAAATAGCGTTACTCAAAATATTCAGGCTCTATTAAAAAAAGGATACCTCATCAAGAAAAATGATGAGGAATACGACCTTCCCATGGATAAAAAATCGGTACTCTACGAAGAGTCAACAGGACAAGGTATCCCGGTCCGCGGGCTCATCGCAGCGGGTTATTTACAAGAAGCAGTTGAAGCTGATTTGGGTAGTATTACCATGGACACTCTTTTTCCTAACCTGGACCAGCTTTTTGCGTTACGGGTGAGAGGTGCAAGCATGAAAAATGCTGATATCCACGATGGCGATTTTGTATTGCTGATGGATGAAGAGTTAAAAGAAGGTGAAATCGGGGCGGTTCTTTATAATGGTGAAACCAGCCTGAAACGCGTTTTTTGGGATGAAAGTGGCTTCCGTCTTGAACCCGCCAAC
Organism: Bacteroidota bacterium; assembly: GCA_039819115.1. Lineage (GTDB taxonomy): Bacteria > Bacteroidota > Rhodothermia > Balneolales > Balneolaceae > JBCBST01. The sequence goes on along the minus strand of JBCBST010000021.1, from coordinate 21,350 downwards.
GAGGCATATGACGACATCATCATTGAGCCCGGTATTTTTGAAGAAGTACGTATCATCGGGAAATACATCGGTCATATTAACCGAAACGGTTTTCAACGATCTGTTTCTAAAGTAGCCTAGATTACTTTTTTCGCCGGTAATGCCCGTCGAAAATCAGTACCCAAACCTCTCTTGATGGATCAAATGCAAAAAACTGCTGCCGTACGTAGTCGTCTTTTATTTCATGGAAGTTAAGCCGGTACTTTACGGTATTACCACCCTGAAACCCGCTACCTGAGAATTTCAACGTCTTTTCGGCTGAGTCATACGTTCCTTTGAATTCTATGGGTGCCCCTTGGTTGTCAATCCATTTCTGCTCCCACATGCCGATGGCCGCATTGTAATAGTTTAAGCTTTTGCCCGAGTACCCTGCACCCGGATTTTCCCAGTTCTCAAAAACGACACATCCATCCAGGATGCTTTGTACAGAGCTATCCCCCAATTTAGTCCCGGTAGAATCTTCTACCGTCCATTCGCCAATCCAAAAATCAAATTGCCTGAATTCCTCACTGATTTCGCAGGGTTTTTGAGCACTGCTTTGACCATGCAACACAATCGGAAACGAACATAATAGCAGGAACAGAATACAGCTCTGTTTCATAGTTTCGTTTTTTCTGTGATCACTAATTTCCCATTTGCATCTTTTCTGGCCTCATGGAGCTGGGAGTCTTTAATCCATGCCCGCCCGCCGTCGTGCTGAAGACGTTTGGTGTTCTTATATTTGAATGCTTGTTGGTGAAGATCCGGAAGTTGTTTTTTCATGATCAGGTATTTTGAACAATCGTAGGTAAGATGTGCTTTACGATCAATAATTGGTTTTTATTTTGATGAAAATCGCCTATCTTTTCAAGCTCTGAAAAAACCGAAAAAGAAAGTAAGGCAGTACCATGTACGCTATTGTTGAAATTGGTGGACACCAGTATAAAGTAGCTGAAAAAGATATCCTGTTCGTAGATAAACAATCTGCTGATAATAAAAAACTATCCTTCGACCGCGTATTGTTAGTCAAAGACGACAAAGGCGGTGTGAAAGTGGGTACTCCTGTAGTGGCAGGAGCAACGGTAACCGCAACTCTTCTTGAAGATATCAAAGCAGATAAAGTGTTGGTATTCAAGAAAAAAAGAAGAAAGGGATACCAGAAAATGAATGGACACCGACAGGTTATGTCTCAAATTCAAATTGAGAAGATTTCTGCTGCTGCCCCTAAGAAAGCGGCAAAAAAAGCAAAACCTGCTGAAGAAACTACAACTGAAGAATAAGTATCCGAAATGGCACATAAGAAAGGACAAGGCTCTACTAAAAACGGTCGCGATTCGGAATCGAAGCGACTTGGTGTGAAAAAATTCGGAGGTGAGTTCGTACGCTCAGGCGGTATTATCATCCGCCAAAGAGGCACTAAATTCCATCCCGGCTTAAATGTAAAACGTGGTGGCGATGATACGCTGTTTGCGGTTGCCGATGGCCATGTAAACTTTACCACCAAAGCAGGTGGCAGAAAATTCGTAAATGTAGATCCTGCTAACTAACAGGATTTTGACCTTCTTTTAAAGCCTTAACCCACTTGGGTTAGGGCTTTTTTTATATCTTTTAGTCATGAATACACGCCCTGTTTTTAACGACAATAACCAGCCTATTGGTACGCTGTTATGTATTTGAAGAAATTATGCAGAACACGCCAAAGAATTAAACAATGCCATTCCTGAGCATCCGGTAGTTTTTTTAAAACCCAGTAATGCTGTTGTATTTGATGGTGATGCCGTTACTTTGCCCGCAGAAAGCAACGATGTTCATCATGAAGCAGAGTTGGTTGCCCGCATAGGGAAAAAGGCGCATCGGGTTTCGGAACAAGAGGCGCTGGAATATATCGATGCATACACCATTGGTATTGATTTTACAGCACGTGATATTCAGTCTCAGGCCAAAACCAACGGTCTGCCATGGAGCCTGGCAAAGGGCTTCGATACCTTTGCACCTCTGGGTAACATGATTCCTGCCCGGAACATTGAGCATCCGGATCAGTTAACCATCAGGCTATCCGTGAATGGAACCATACGTCAGTTTGGAAGTACCAGCGATATGATGTTTTCTGTATCTGGTATCGTTTCTTATTTATCGCACAGGTTTACGCTATATTCCGGCGATCTTATCTATACTGGCACGCCCAGTGGCGTTTCCAGGGTACAACCAGGAGATCAGGTTACCGCAGAACTGGTTGATCAAAACGCTACCATAACGGTTTCTATTCGGTGATTCGCTGGCTCGCTTCGTTACTCCTTGTCCTCATTTCTGCTTCAGGCTTTGCCCAGGACCGATTAGAGGGATTCATCTGGCCAACAGATTCAAGCCCCTATTTAACCTCTACCTTTGGGGAAACACGCTCGGCTCATTTTCATACCGGAATCGACATCAAAACCTGGGGACAAGAAGGGTACCGGGTATTTGCCTCTAAAGCCGGGCACATTTCACGTATTCACGTTTCGCCCACAGGGTACGGTAAGGCCCTCTACCTCACCCATGATGATGGAACTACGACCGTGTATGCCCATCTTCAACGGTTCGCACCTCGGCTGGAACAATGGATTGACTCTGTCAGATGGGCACGACAGACTCCGGAAATCAGTATTGATGTAAGAGATACCGGGATGAAGGTTGATCAGAGAGAAGTTATTGGCTATACCGGTTCCACGGGAGTAGGTCCTCCCCACTTACATTTCGAGATTCGTGACATCAACGAAGTAGCCTTGAATCCGCTACGAAGTAATCTTTCGGTTACAGACACCCGCCCCCCCATTTTTACTTCTTTGCTTATCGAGCCCCTCACTCCCAACGCTTATATAGAAGGCAGTCTTTACCCAAGCTTACTGTATCCCGGTCAAAAAGAAGGGGATACCACTTCGTTTGGGATGCGATCCGTAACGGATAAGGTGGGCTTATCGGTATCCGTATATGATGTGGCTGATAAAGTGAACAATAAGTACGAAGTATACGAGCTATTACTTCTAAGTAATCAAGACACTCTACACCATCTGGTTCATGATGAGATTGAATTCGAAGATGGAAAGTTCATGTTTCAGGAACGCATCCCGGCCCGGGGAGCACGCAAACGATCGTATCAAAAACTATATACTGAGGCTGCTTCCTCCCCGTTTAGTATCACCTCAAACCGCGATGGGCTATTACCGGATTCTACTCAGACTTATACCTTCATCGCCAGGGACTTTTATGGTAATACCTCTACAGCAACCGTTACGCTAACCCGGGGATTGGTCATGCAATCCGAATCGTTGACCACTGCTACACGTATCCCCGACGAAACCTGGTTTTGGAGAAAAAACTGGGCCACAGCTGATGGACTTTCTTCGGTCAGGTTCAATGAATCATTCGGGATGACGGTAGATGCCCAACATCAATTCGTGTGGGATTCTGTGCGTAGTGCGCTGTATTCAGAGATTATCCCAGATCAACGTTCTGAAATTGTTTACCCAAACCAGGATATGCATCTCACGTTTTTTGAAGATACGTTTCTGGATACCACGACCCTTGCGATTGTCCAGCATGATGCAACCTCTAACACCGGGTTTTCCATTTTTCCTGGCTCTCAAACCCCATTAAGGGATTATGCAGTGTCTTTATTCGTAAGAGATTCTTTGCTGGATTCGGGTGGATACCATCTCTATCACGTAGACGAACAACGAGACAAGCTTTCGTTCGTCCCTTCCTTTTTTACGGGGCGCATGTTAACCGCCTATCCTTCTCAGCTTGGGGTTTTCAAAATTCTGCAGGATACCGTACCACCCGTTATCCTGGACAGTTCGCTTAAACAAAGCCGGACCGGCACCTGGAACCTGGCCGTTAAACTGGAGGATGCGTTAAGCGGGGTCGATTTCAAATCGGGTATACTACAAGTGAATGGTCAGCAAGGATTAACCGAATACGACCCTGAGACCGATGAACTTATTTTTTTCAGGCCAGGCTTCACACCTCAAAAAGAAAACGAGGTAGTCATCATGATATCCGATTTTGCCGGTAACCAGACTACCACCTCATTGATCATATCTAAATAAACAGCCTAACGATAAGCAATACAGCTAATCTCAACTAACACGTGTTTAGGCAACGTTTGAACCGCTACCGTTTCCCGCGCAGGAGGTTCTGATTCAAAATACTGTCCGTATACTTCGTTCACACTGGCAAAATCATCCATCGAATCCAGGAAAATAGACGTCTTGATTACGTTGGAAAAGCCGGAACCTGCAGCCTCCAGAACGGCGCCAAGGTTTTTCATGACCTGTTGGGCCTGCTCAGCAGCGGTCTCCCCTACGATTTCCATGGTTTCGGGGTTTAGTGGTATCTGGCCCGAACAAAAAATCATATCCTTGTGAACGACGGCCTGACTGTAAGGCCCGATTGCACCCGGAGCCTGATTTGTGGAGATTATTTCCTTCATATGATATTGGCTGTGCCTTGTTCAACACATTGCACAAGGCGGTTTATATGGTTACTTTTGAAACTTATAAATCAATCCGAAATCAACCAATTTCAATCTCCTAAAAATGAAAAAGCTTGTTTTAAGTCTTTGCTCTGTACTTGCACTGGTGATGGTGGTGGTAAGTTGCGGACCGACAACTGATCCATTGGTTGCAGAAGCCAAAAAAAATCTCTCTCAAAAAAATTATCAACTAGCTCTTGAAGCAGCCGATCAGGCCATTACGGCTAACCCAGCCAACGGTGTGGCTCACTACTATCGTGGTGTTGCCCTGATCGAGATTGCAGCAGCTAAACCAGATCCCGAATCGCGAAAGATGGAATACATGGATATGCGTGAGTCGTTCGATACGGCAGAAGCTATCTTTGATACTTCCGCAAGTAAGCCAAGTGAGGCGGGCGATATCGAGAAAGCTGTGCTCTCAGCATGGGCACTTGAGCATAACAAAGGCATCGAATATGTATCGGTAGACAGTATAGGTGCCAGCGTTGAAGATCCTGAAAAAGTAGCCATCAGTCACCTTGAGAACGCTACTATCATCAATCCGGACAGTACCCTTTCGTTCGAGATTTTGGCACAGGTGTATTATATGGACCAGAATCTGGAAGCCGCTGCTACTACACTGGATAAAGCTCTCGGCATGAAAGAACAGCCTGAAGCTGCTGATTATAGCCGCCTGGCTGCATACAACATGCAGTTAGAAAAATATGATGAGGCAATCGAAGTTCTTTTAGCCGGATTAGAGCAATTTCCCGACAGTGTTGACCTGGTACAAAAAATTGCCGACTCCTACATGCAGGTTGGAGAAGTTGAAAAGGCGATGGATACCGTTCGCGAACTTATAGAAAAAGAACCTGAAAACGTTCAGTACCATCTTGTTCTCGGAACTCAGGTATACCAGTCAGCCGTAAGCATGACGGATGAAGTATCCGAAAATTACGATAAGCTCTTCCAGCTTCGCCAGGATGTTAGAAGCCAGAGTGGAGACCAGAAAGCAGCAACCGAGCAGGAAATCGCAGATTTGGAGGAAAAGAATAACGCCACCCAAGCTGAAATTGATCGCTTAACGGGTATCGCTATCGACGAACTTACCATCGTAATTAATAAGCGCCCGGATGATGCGGTTACCTATAATACATTAGGTATCATTTACCAGAACAACGCAGCTGCACTATTCGAAAAAAGAAATGCAACTACGGATAATGACGAAGCCGCCAAATTGGACGGAGAAGCAAAAGCAGAACTTCGTAAAGCAATGACGAATTATGAAAAAGCTGCTGAGCTGGATCCTGAAAACACCGACTATTGGTCGACGTTGTTCCGTGTGTATACTACACTTGGCGAAAATGAAAAAGCACAAGCTGCTATGGAAAAAGCGGGAATGTAACCCACTTCACTGCAATGAATAGTTTTAATCAAATAACCCGAATTGCAAGTCTTTTGCTTGCAATCGGGTTTTTTTATGCCTGTAGCTCATCTAAACCAACGGTTGATGAGTTAGTTGCTGCTAATTCTTACGATCAGGCACTTGAACAGCTAAATGCTGAAATTGAGAAAACCCCCGATGCCCCATCCCTTCACTTCAGAAAAGGCCAGCTATTAGGGGAATGGGCGAAAAGTATAAATAACGATTCCAGTTCCGTATTGTATGACGGAGCTTTGGATGCCTTTTCACAATCTACTGAGCAAGATCCGTCCGACGATATGAAGCAAAAGGTAGAAACAGTGGTTGATGAATTATGGCAACACGAGTATCAGGAGGGGACCAAAGCATATGAGGAAAAGCAGTTAACATCCTCTATCCGTCATTTCGAACATGCAAAACAGTTACTCCCGACCCGAATTGAGCCTTACCAATCTCAATCGGTAGCACACTTTGAAAATAAAGAGACGAACAAGGCTATTGATGTCCTGGAAACCGCAATTACCACGTGTGATGAGATTCCTGCCGGTTTATATCAAAACCTGGGATATCTGTATATCGATCTTCAGTCCCCAGTACGGGCGTTGTACTATTATGAACTGGCAAATATTGATGTAGCCAAAAATAAAAACCTGGCTTTTGGCCTGATCAATGCCTTCATCAACACCGAACGTACAGAAGAAGCTTCCGAATGGTTGAGCAAGCTTCTCGCCAACTATCCCGAAGATGATCAGATACTGAATGTGTATGGAACCCAATTGTATGGACTTACCATGGAAACGTTGGACGATTTAATAGCTGCATACAGACAAGATAACCAGGATCTTGTGACCCAGATTCGATTTGAAGCAGAGGCTCTTGGAGAACAAGCGGAACAACATCTGACAAGAGCATTTGCAAGGGATACCGCCAATGCCCGTTATATTGAAAGCCTGGCCGTATTTTATAACAATACCGCAGGAAAATATCTGAGTGTATCCGAGGTCGCCTTTGAGTCAGACAAACCTGGCTTTGAAGAACGAGCTATGCAGCTTTTAAACTTTGCTATTCTCTATTACGAAAAGCTTCAGCGTGAGCAACCTGAAAACGATTTACTAAAAGAAAAAGTTGACGCACTGAAATTATTACAAAGTAATCGATCGAATTAATTTATGAAATTCAACACGAAGGCTATTCATGCCGGTCAACATCCGGAGCCTACATCCGGTGCGGTCATGCCACCTATTTTTCAAACCTCGACGTATGCGCAGGCTGCACCAAATGATCATCAGGGGTATGATTATGCGCGAGTAGGTAACCCTACCCGGACAGCTCTTGAACGCTTGATTGCAGGTATCGAAAATGCCGATGAGGCCGTCTGCTTTTCAAGTGGAGTAGCCGCTATTGATGCTATTCTGAAAATGTTCAGACCGGGAGATCATGTTATCGCTACCGACGATTTATATGGTGGCACATACCGGTTATTTACCACGGTATTTCAACCCTTCGGGATTACCTTTACGTTTTTAGACATGACCGATCTGGATGCTGTCAAAGCAGCGGTAAAGCCGGAAACCAGGCTCATGTGGATTGAAACGCCTACCAATCCGCTGTTAAAAATCGCGGATATTCCTTCTCTGGTAGACATTGCCAAAGCAAATGATATCCTTACTGTTGTTGACAATACCTTTGCCTCTCCCTATTTGCAGCGACCTATTGAACTGGGAGTAGATGCATCCTTGCACTCTGCAACAAAATACTTAGGCGGGCATTCGGATGTCATTCATGGAGCCGTTGCCACCTCACACAAAAAACTGCTGGAAAACTTACGGTTTCAGGTCAAGACCACCGGAGCGGTTCCAGGGCCTATGGACTGTTATCTCACCCTTAGAGGGATTAAAACATTAGGCATCCGGGTTCAGCGATCTACCGAGAATGCAAAGAAAATTGCCGCTTTTCTGGATCAGCATCCAAAAACTGAACAGGTTATTTATCCGGGCCTTGAACATCACCCTCAGCATGATCTGGCTTCCAGACAAATGGATGATTTCGGTGCCATGTTATCGTTCACGCTAATAGATAACTCCATTGAAGCTGCCATTTCATTCATGCAAAAGGTGCGCATCTTCACCCTCGCCGAAAGCCTGGGAGGGGTGGAATCCCTTATCAGTAACCCGGCTTCCATGACGCATGGGTCTATACCCAAAGCATTGAGGGAAAAAGCAGGTTTACGAGATTCCCTCATTCGAATTTCTGTGGGTATTGAAGATGCCGGAGATCTGATTTCTGATCTGGATCAAGCTTTTTAACAATACCTGAACTGTGACTAAAGTATCTTTAGGCACTCAAAAAAGCGCTTACATTTATTAATTTATCTTATGACTGACGTTGTTATTGTTTCTGCAAAACGCACACCAATTGGAGCTTTTGGCGGCTCCTTATCTTCTTTTACTGCTCCGGAATTGGGAGCAATGGCTATTCTTGAAGTTATTAAAGATGCCGGCATAACCCCCGATCTTGTAGATGAGGTTGTTATGGGTAATGTACTCACGGCCGGAGTTGGACAAGCTCCCGCACGCCAGGCTGCATTAAAAGCAGGTTTGTCGGAAAAGACACCTTGTACTACCGTAAATAAGGTATGTGCCTCTGGCATGAAAGCCATTATGATTGCTGCCGATCAGATTCGACTAGGCGAGGCCGATGTGATTGTAGCCGGAGGTATGGAAAGCATGAGTAATGTACCGTACTACCTACCCAACCAACGCTTCGGTTCGAAATACGGCCATGTGGAATCCCATGACGGGATCGTTAAAGATGGCCTTTGGGACGTATATAATAACTTTCTGATGGGTAACGCCGCTGAAATTTGTGCCGACGAGTGTAACATCGGTCGCGAAGACCAGGACGAATATGCCATCTCATCCTATAAAAGGGCCATTGCTGCTCGTGATGGCGGTACATTTAACGCTGAACTCATTAAGGTTAAGCAAACGGATAGGAAAGGAAATGTAGCAGAGATTACTTCGGATGAGGAACTGGATAAGGTTCGTTTCGAAAAGATCCCTTCCCTTCGTCCGGTGTTTAAGAAAGAAGGTACCGTCACAGCAGCCAATGCGTCCAGTATTAACGATGGTGCAGCAGCAGTACTACTAATGAGTGCAACCAAAGCAGAAGAACTTGGGCTAACCCCAATGGCCCGGTTATTGAGTCATGCCAGTGCAGCTAAAGCACCCGAATGGTTTACTACGGCCCCTGCTGATGCTATTCCCATAGCCTTAAGCAGAGCAGGTGTTACCAAAGACGATATAGATCTCTTTGAAATCAACGAAGCATTTTCTGTTGTTGCCCTGGCAAACAACCAAATCCTGGAACTGGATGCCGAAAAAGTAAATGTAAATGGTGGTGCTGTGAGTATTGGTCATCCTATTGGCTGCTCGGGAGCCCGGATTGTAGTTACTCTTATTCATGCCTTAAAACAGCAAGAAAAAAGTCTTGGATGCGCCGGCATTTGTAATGGAGGCGGTGGGGCATCTGCCCTGGTGTTACAAACCTCCTGATCCATCTATAACCAGAAAGAACTCTTGTTCTTTCTGGTTGACATTACCTGTGATTGCTCCTATAATTAACCATTGATTCAACTAATCCCTTCAAAGAACGAGATATACAGCTACTATCTATAAAAGATCTCCGGATCAAATAATAAATCTAAACGTTCTTCCTTTATAATACACCGCTACTAAACTGAACACGTTTCTTACGTTGTAATCTGTTGTACCGATAAGACATGAAGCTCAGACTAATTGCAGTTTTTGCATTTATTAGCGTGTGTTGCTCTTACAGCCTGCATGCCCAGAAGATATCGATCGTTACCGATAACGACCGGTATACGGAATATGTGTTTGAGAACGACAGTCTGCATGTATTACCTCCGTACGATATTCATGTTGAAGCACAGGCGAGCGAGGTCAGATATGAAATATTGGAGCAAGCCGTATCAAGCCTGACCCTTCCTAAAGATCGGGTTGAGCCGGTTATCAGGGAGTGGCTGCCGGAAAACGCGCGGCTTCCGTTAATTCAACTGGGAACAGAATCATTATACCAGGCGGCTCCGAGCACCCCACTCTCGATTCATTTTATACGCGAAAATGAAGATGTATACCTGGTCACAAGAAAGCTGAGAATACGGGTATTTAAATCCAGACCAGTCAGTAAATCGCTGCTTGCTCAGAAACCTTCGGCGTTGCAAACACCGCTTGCCAGCGGCACGTGGTACAAAATCCCGGTTAATAACACATCGGTATACCGTCTCACGGCTACCTACCTGGATGAACTCGGAGTAGATGTAAATTCAATCGACCCCCGGAATATTCAGCTATGGGGTACGGATGGATATGAGCTTAATGAACTAAACAGCGAAGCAAGACCCGATTTTGTTCAGATCCCCGTTTCTGTGACTGGCCAGGATGATGGTCAATTCGATTCCAACGATGAAATCCTGTTCTTTGGTTCATCACCCCACCAGGTATTAAGGAATAATCAGGAATTCATTCACGAAATCCATCCCTACACCAATACCCGGTATGTGTACCTGACCATAGGCAGCGAACCTGGATTGCGATGGCAATCATCAAGCTCCTCAAATCCCGCCCGAGATATAACCTCGTTTACAGATTTTGTATGGCTGGATGAAGAACTCACAAAAACAGAAGAACAGCGATTAAAATCCGGCCGGTACTGGTTGGGACAGATCATCCCGGCTTCTGCAAATAACCAGATACGATCCGTTTTCACAGACACCCTTCCCGGCATTATCCCGGGCAGTACCATCTCATTCGAATCCAGGTTAGTGGCCCGTTCAGAAGAACGGTCCTTTGCCGACGGTCTATATAATGGCACACAATTCAGCACCCTTTCATTCAGCCGATTGAGCCGGGGATATAACAGCGAGGAAGGCGCCTCAGGAATTGCCCGTACGATGACAGGATCGTTTACTGCTCAGAACTCCGATATTGTAAACATCGATTTGCGCTACCGGCATTCTGAAAGCAGCTCGAGGCTCTTTGTCGATTGGATACGGCTAGAAATTCAACGGGAATTAATCGCCGAAAATGGAAAACTCTTCTTTTTTACACCGGAAGGTGGGGATCCATTGCAGAATAGCCGATATGTATTGCAAGGGTTTGACTCTGAACCCGTCGTGCTGGATGTAACCGATCCGTTAGTCCCGGTACGCCTGTCCGGTAGCCTCTCACAGGGTACCGTTTCCGTTATTCACACTTCGGCTCAACGCAGGCAGTTGATTGTTCAACAAGCGCCTGACGTACCGGAAATGGGTACTCTGGTACTTACTCAAAATCTGAGAGGGGTCAGAACCTATCCCGATTACGTGGTTGTTACCGCCCCAATCTTCCTGGAATATGCCGAGGACCTCGCTTCGTTCAGAACTACCCAAGACAATCTTACACCTCTGGTAGTCACACAAGAACAAATATTCAATGAATTCTCAGGGGGTTCTCCCGATCCAACAGCTATCCGTGATTTTGTCAAGTATCTGAGAGATGTCGCCCTTGCCGATGGCCAGCGCTTACCTGCATACTTACTGTTATTTGGAGATGCTACATTCGACTACAAAAACATTGTTCCCGGTGCATACACCAATTATGTATTTACCCATCAGTCTGTTGAATCTCTTAGCAGGACAGGCTCCTATGGAACAGACGACTTTTTCGGTTATCTGGATACCAACGAAGGCATTCTCACTAATACCTCACGTATAGGTTCGATGGATATAGGGATCGGAAGAATTTCATCCCAAACCCGCTCTGAGGCTGCCACACTCGTTCAAAAAATTAAGGATTACGAGCTTAATCAGGATGGGGGCGACTGGCAAAATCTATTCACCTTCTCGGCTGATGATGACCTTCCCGGCAATTCAGATCGTGATCTTCATATGTTGAATGCAGATGGAACGGCTAACATCATTGGCGTTAATGAACCCGGCATTCGTTTAAACAAGATTTATCTGTTCGATTACCCCAGCGAAGTAACCGGTTCCGGACGTCAGGTACCCGGTGCCACGCAGGATTTGCTCAATTCCATTAATGAAGGTACCCTGGTTACCAATTACTCAGGGCATGGCAATGAACAAACATTAGCTGATGAAAACCTTTTCCTTGCAGAATCCATCCCGCTACTAACGAACAGAGATCGTCTGACTATTTTTGTAACAGCTACCTGTCAATTTGGGAGGTACGACGATATTGACGCACAATCGGGGGCAGAAGAATTAGTATTTTCGCCTACCGGTGGTGGAATTGCCGCTTTAACTACCACACGCGTCGTATATACCAGTGCTTCACCAACAGCGCTTAACTTTGGGCTTAACATCGCGATTACCCGCGAAATGACCATCAGAGAGGATGATGCTCCCAAACGTCTTGGTGATATATTCAGAGAGACTAAACGTGCCCAGGTTGGAAAATCAATTAATTCCCAGAAGTTTATTCTGATTGGCGACCCGGCCATAAAATTCCGATTGCCCACGTACAGAGCCCAGATAACATCACTTAACGAGAATACGGATTTTGATGATGATACCACCTTTGTTTTTCGGGCACTGGATAGCATAAATCTCACAGGCGAAGTTCGAAACTTTGATGATGAGCTGTTACCAGACTTTAACGGAGAAGTGGTTGTAACCGTCTTTGATGGAAAACGAACAGTACAGCTTCCGCCCCGGCCCTGGGTAATTGCCGATAATTGCTTTACGGCAAACTGTAACTACGAGGATGAGAGCGATATTCTTTTCAGAGGCAGAGCATTGGCACAGAACGGGCTGTTTAATGCTTCATTTATCGTGCCTCGAGACATTACCTTTGCATCAGACAACGGACGGGTAGTATTCTTTGCTGAAAACGGACAGCAACGCGCCGGAGGATCTTTTGCAAACATCCGATTTAACGGTATAAACACCGAATTAGAGAACGATGGGGCAGGTCCAAACATGGACATTTACCTGAACGACAACCGTTTTGTAAATGGCACCCTCGTTGGCAGCTCGCCAATGCTCATTGTAGAACTTAACGATCAAACCGGAATCAATACTACAGGAACAGGAGTAGGACATGAGATAACCGCTACTATCGATACCAATCCAGAACAAACCTTCGTTTTGAATACCTTCTATGAAGCTAATCTGAACGACTTTACCGGAGGACGTATCGAGTACCCTTTGGAAAACATTCCAGAAGGTAATTATACACTTCGTGTTCGTGCATGGGATGTGCATAATAATCCGTCGGAACAACAAATCGCGTTCGAGGTAGCAAACTCAGATGAGCTTGTTGTCGATAACGTATATAACTACCCAAATCCGATGACGAATGCCACAGCCTTTACGTTCGAACATAATCAGCAGGGAAATGAAGTGGAGGTGTCTATACGCATCTTTACGCTTTCGGGGCGCCCTGTACAGCATATCAAAGAGTCACTAATTACAACTAGTTCTTATGCCAGTATTCCATGGAATGGCCGTGACAGGGATCATGATCGCCTGGGCAACGGTACTTATGTTTATGTACTTCGGGTTACAGCAAATACCCCGAAAGGAAGAACCACAACAGAAAAAATCGAAAAACTCGTAATAATCCGATAGTTCAATCCTATCAACAGGATTGAATTACTATATTATACAAAATCCGATAGAACACAATGAAAAGGAAGATAATAATCACTGTGTTGGGTATAATCCTGATACACTCAACACAACTTTTTTCCCAGGTGGGTATTACTGCTGTACCCTTCCTCCAGATCGAACCTGATTCCCGTGGCGCGGGGATGGGAAACACCGGTGTAGCACTGGCTGATAATGCTGCTGCTATGTTTTGGAACCCGGCCGGACTAGCATTTCAGAGAGGCAATCAGGTAAGTATTACCCACTCGAACTGGCTTGCCAACTTTCAGGTAGATGATTTATTCTACGATTACCTCGTAGGTAAAACCTACATTGAAGGTATCGGTACCGTTGGTGCTCACTTAACCTACCTTAACCTGGGTGAACAAGCACAAACCAATGAAGACAGCCCGGATATCATATCCAGGTTTAACAGTTTTGAGCTGGCCTTTGGCGTTTCATACGGATTTGAGGTCAATAAAAATCTCGCACTCGGAACCAGCCTCAGAGTCATCTATTCGAGTTTGGCAAACGGAACGACCGTTGCTGCCCAGCAAGTAAACCCAGGTACTAGTGTGGGTGGCGACCTTGCGTTTTTATATAAATCAGACCCGTTTACTCTGGGGAGTAATGCAGCTCGATTTAATGCCGGATTCAACCTTTCTAATATCGGGCCTGGTATCCAGTATACGGATAACGCCCAGCAAGACCCTCTGCCTACCGTTTTGCGATTTGGCTGGGCATTGGAGTACAATCTGGATGCGGATGGCATCAACACCATTACGATCGCGAATGATATTTCCAAAATCATGGCACGTAATGAACTTCGAACCGTTCCTTCCGGAGATACAACCCGGGTACAATCCAGTGCAGTAGGACCGATCCAGGCCCTCTTCGATTCCTGGGGATCATATGAACGGCTCGATGGTACCGGACAAACCATCAGCCTCTCCTTGTTAGAACAATTTATGATTGGTGGTGGGCTTGAATACTGGTATAACAAACAGTTTGCACTAAGAGGTGGCTACTATTACGAAGATCCTAACAATGGTGACCGGGAATACATCACATTTGGTGCCGGAATACGTTACCCACCTATCGGAGTGGATTTTAGTTATATCCGGACATTGGAGGCTGAAAACCCCCTGGCTAATACCCTTCGTTTTAGTTTGTTATTAGACTTTTAACCCCGAATGAAGCACTCTCCCGTTTTGACAAAGAGCATGTTGATATATGGCATGCTCTTTTTGTTTACAATTATGGGGCTATGGGCTCAGGAAACACCCTCTCTTCAACTATCTCATGCGTTGAATGAACCCACCTTACAGCATCAGCCAGCCACGGTTAATGCTACCGGTGTGTTGGATATTGTCGCAATTATGGTAGAATTCCAACCGGATACCAACCGTCTCACCTCAGGTACCGGAATATTTGGCGAAGGCGGTTTGCCTTACCTGGAGAGACAGGAAGATACCCGCATCGATCCACTTCCTCATAACCAGGCCTACTTTGAGACAAAACTTGAGTTTGCAAAGCGTTACTACGAACGGGTATCCGACAACCAGCTAACCGTAAACTATACCGTATTACCAAGGGTCTATCGTCTGGATAACCCAATGGAGGCGTATTCGCCGATTGGAGAAACATTTACCAACGAGCCAGTTGCCCAACTCGCGCAAGATGCATGGCAAAAAGTCGAAGAAGCCGGTGGGTTTAACACCAGTGGACTCGACCCCGATCGAACGGCTTTTATTATTTTTCATGCGGGTATCGGACGTGATGTAGAACTCACCGGAACCAGTTTAGACATTACACCCTTCGATATTCCGTCCCTTTCTCTCTCGAGGCAAGGTTTAACACAACTATTGAGAGACCCGGGCTTCCAGGGCTTCCCCATCAATGGTGGCGCATTCAGAGTTACAAACAGTCTTATCCTTCCAAGAACTCAATCCCGTCGCGGCGAAGACATCCAGGAAAACGAAGTCGTGTTCCCTCTATCCACCAATGGCTTGATTTGTGCTTCTATAGGCAGTTTCCTGGGGTTACCTGACCTGTTCGATACCCAAACAGGAGCTCCTGCTATCGGGCGGTTTGGCTTAATGGATGGAGCCGGTTTTTTTGCATATAACGGCCTGTTCCCACCAGAGCCTTCGGCTTGGGAAAAACTGTTCCTGGGTTGGATCACACCTACTACCATTTCTCCGGATTCTGCACAAAACTTCGAGCTGGGGCTGGATGAACTCATTAAAATTGACATCTCTTCCACGGAATACTTTTTGATTGAGAACAGACATCGTGATCCCGCCCTCGATGGGGTATCGATTACCATACGGCGAAAGGATGGGACAGAGATTCTGCAAACGTTCACCAATTCTGATGAAGATTTTATCTTCCAGGAAGCTGATTTTGACACCCTGTTTGAAGCCGGCACCATCATTGAGGTATCCGATTATGACTGGGCCTTACCAGGCGGACTTGATATTGGTGAAGATGACGAAGAAGGCACGGAAGATGACAGAGAACTGAATGGCGGTATCCTGATCTGGCATATTGATGAAGCTCAGATTATGGCACAACTTCCTGATCAAAGGGTTAATGCCGACCCAAATCGCCGGGGTGTTGACCTCGAAGAAGCAGATGGCGCACAGGATATCGGCCCTGGTATTGTAGGTGCACTCGACAATAGTGCTGCTTTTGGGAGTGCGTTCGATTATTGGTGGAGTGGCAACAACTTCCGGGTTATTTCTCAGGAAGGAACCGTTCAATTTTACGAAAATCGCTTTGGACCAGACACCAGACCGAATACCAATTCTAACTCAGGAAGTATAAACAATTTCGAGTTGTATGATTTTTCAGACAACCAGATACGAGCTACTTTCAGCATTCGCCCGGTACAGCCCGCACAAGACCAGTTAGCCGCTCTGGAACGGTCGTTCAGGATCGTGTCCTCAAGCGATATTGTATCCCCTCAATCAGCCCCCTCCCTGCTACACCCGTCATCACTGAGCTATTTTGAAGCCCGTGAAGATACTTTTCTGCTTATCCCATCCACTCCGTTTTCATTTGCATGGAGAATGAATCTCAATCAAACCGGGATCTTTTCATTCGCTACCCCTGGTGGATTTCAGCCTTTGTTAACCGAGAACGGATTTATAACCGGATACCAGCAAGGAAATAATACCCGTCTTGAACACCAAACCTGGAATAGCACCACAGACCAATTCGGGAGACTATGGGATACCGATGGAACCCAACCCAGAGGGTTTCTGAGTTCGAATGTCGCAGGAACTTTTCAGGCCGACTTTTCCAGGGAAATACGCAGTATTGCTGATGGCTCCATCGTTGAACAACTGACGTTACCGGAGTTCAGATCATCGACCCTTAGCGGTTCATCCGTGGTCATTAATGCGTTATCCGCTCAATTTTCGCATACCACCCCCGTCGATGATTTCATCCCCGAACAGACTGATCAGCGATTCTATGCCGCCCCACTTACCATAGGAAGTAAAACGCTCTTCTTTGTTTTTGAGGACGAACGCTTTCTGATCATCGATCCTGAATCAAGAACGCCGGTGACCGAAATCTTTAGTCAGACAGAAGCAGAATGGCCTGCTTTCGGTAACGATGGATCTATTTTTTGGATTGACCGTGAACAGAATCAGCTCAGTGGGTTTAACCCCATTGGAGGACTGCTCTCAGACTTTCCATTCTATCCACCGGAAGGAGTATCATTTATTGGAACCCCGCTCATTGCAGATCTCGATAACGACGAGCAAGTGGATTTTATGATTCTGGGACAGGATTCACTCAATCTAAATCTGTATGGATATAACTTAAACGGAAATGAACTGACCGGGTTCCCACTTCTTATCGGTGCAACCCTGGACGAAGCATTGAAACCGATACACCCTATCATAGCCCGGGGAAAAGTGTTTACAGTGGCACAAACGGGTGAGATCAGAATATGGGATCTGCCCCAGCTGGGCGAAGTGGTTTGGGGGACTAAATACGGTACATCCTTTTTTGAGGATAATAAACTAAAGGTACAACTTGAAGGTGGGGATTCTAACGGAGGACCTTCATTTTCGATCCTCAATACCGATGAAACCTACAACTGGCCAAACCCGGCTGATGAGATCACCAATATCCGGTATGAGCTTCAGGAACCCGGCGGTGAAGTAGAAATCAAAATTATTGCCCTTTCCGGACGTTTGGTGTACGAAACCACCCTTCAAAGTGGTGGTGGGTTCCCGGAAGAGCATCTCGTTACAACCCGGAATTGGGGTAGCGGAAGTTACGTAGCCGTTGTTAAAGCAACGGTAAATGGCAGAAGTGAATCAAAGCTTATCAAAATTGGAGTAGTGCATTAGTGAATCGGTTTGTTCTCTTTTTATGCGGTGTCTGTTTATGCGCTATTCCCGGAATGCTTAGTGCGCAGACCAATCCTTTGTTTTACGATTATCCCCAAAATCACCTGAAATGGTATACCATTGAAAGTGACCATTTTCTGATTCATTACCAGGAAGGCAGTAGCCGGTCGGCTCAGGTTGTATCCCGTATTGCTGAAGAGATTTACAAACCTATCACGGACTTATACGATCTGGAACCGGATCAAAAAGTGAGTATTGTACTTAAAGACCGGGAGGACTATGCAAATGGAGCTGCTTACTTCTTCGACAATAAAATTGATATCTGGTTACCTGCGCTCGACACCCCACTTCGTGGCACGCACGACTGGTTACGAAACGTAATCGCCCATGAATTCACCCACATTGTACAAATTCAGAAGGCGATGCGTAAAAAACGCACATCTCCTGTGTCGTATGTACAATGGTTAAACTATGAAGAAGTGCGCCGCCCGGACGTACTCTACGGATTTCCTAACGGCATTGTCACTCATCCGTTCGTGGGCGTTAACGTACCAGCCTGGTTAGCGGAGGGTACCGCACAATACCAACGAACCGGTCTCAACTACGACACGTGGGATGCTCATCGGGATATGATTTTACGTACCCGGATTTTAAGCGACACCTATCTGAACCTGGATCAAATGGGAACATTTGCTTCTAAAACCAGCATAGAACGTGAAACGGTATACAACCAGGGATATGCTTTTGTCATATATATGGCTAATCGATTCGGCGAAATCGTGCTTCGGGATATTTCAGCAGCGCTGTCAGAAAAAGGGACCTATAACGTTGCTGATGCTATCGAAAAAGCAACCGGAATACCTGGTTACGAATTGTTTGATCAATTCATAGAAGACCGAACCCGGTTTTATAAGGATGCAACATCCAATATGAACCTTACCCGATCAGATTATCTGGAGCCTGAAGGGTTTTTGAATTTCTTTGCTCAACCTTCCCCGGACGGTTCATCGGTGGCTTACGTTTCTAACAAAGGGCGCGATTTTTCGGCTGTTTCTCTCTACATCACCGATGGGGTAGATGATCAAAAAGTATCAGGCATTGATCAGCTGGAGTTCAACGAGCATGATCATCACGCCATGTCCATGAAGCCCAGCATCCTTTTCTTATCCAGTGCGTTTTCGTGGGCACCAGATGGAAAAGAAATCGCATTTTCCATCAATCGGAAGAACTCGTACGGAGAATTGTACCGGGATTTATTTCTGTACAACCTGGGCACCAAAAAGCAAACACGTCTTACCAGAAGTGAACGGATTGATTCTCCGGTTTTCAACCCTGCAGGTACCACGCTGGCTGCCATCCGATACCGTAAGGGAACCCAAAACCTGGTTCTGTTTGATCTCGCCACAAAGGAAATAACGCCGCTTACCACGTTCGGGAATGGAGAAACTATGTATACCCCGGTCTGGTCACCCGATGGAACCGCTATCTATTTTGCTTCGGCCATGCATGGACCGCGAGACATCTATCGGTACGATCTGGGCTCAGGAGCTATAACCCCAATTCTCGCAGAACATGGAGTGGATTACAGAGATCCATTCATCACAAAAGACGGGCGCGCACTGTATTACTCAGCAGATCCCGACGGCATTTTCAACATCTACCGGATGGATTTTGAAAGCAGCACACCGGAGAAAGTTACCAGTGTACTTGGCGGAGCATTCATGCCCAATGTTGATGATTCCGGCCGACTGTTCTTCTCGGAGTATGAGGCCAGCGGGTACAAAATAAAATATGCCGACATGAGTCTTGGTGAGCCGGTTTCCCTGGGTTTTTACGACCCGGCGGTGCCTGAGACAGGACATGATCATCATGATCATGCGTCGGATATTGCACCCATACCACCTGAGTTGCTGGAGTATGATGATACCGACCTGACTGAAATCCCAGCTGATCTGGTAGCCATAGCAGATACCGGTTCCACCGACTTTACCATATCGTCACCTATAGTGAACGATGCTCGTACGCTCCGATCGTATACCGATACCTATACCAGTTTTTCATTTTTCCCTGTTCTCCGTTTTGATAACTATTCAGCACTCAACGGCAATAACGGTCGTTTGTTAAGAGACGGACAATTCGGATTGTTGGGCGAAAACCTGCTTCGTGACGTTAAACCCGGATTTTACTTTGCATCGCGGGATGTAACAGATCGATTAAGCATTTTCGGTGGCTTCTTATTAGGAGTAGCTTCCCGGCCAACCGAAACCATTGGTGGTTTTTTTGCGCCGAACCGACTCTTGGATTTAGATCGCGATGCATTCATCATTATTGAACAACGAGGCCTTCCGTTTATTAAAAAAAGCTGGTCTCCCACAGTTTCTGTTGAATTGTATAACCTGCGCCGCAATGTGGCCGACGGTTTAACCATTGAGGAATTTCCGTGTACATCATGCCTTCCTGATACCACGACCACCGACATTGCCTTCGATATCTGGGAAGCCGATTTGTTTTTAAGAAGCAAACTCAGCCGACGCAGCCTCCTCGAACTCGGCCTTCGGTATTCCCCCTTCAGGGTAAGTACCGAAAACTTTTTCTCAAGAGAACTGAACCAGTTGATTGCCGGATCTTCATCCCGGTATTTTATAGGTACCACGTTATCGGCTGCATACACCTTCGATTACTACATGTATTCAAGAGACGCAGATATTGCCCCCATTGGTCTCAGAGGCTACCTGAGGTACCAATATCAGCCCTCACGGCTTCTGGACGAATTTGAAATACGGGATGGAGCGCTCACTCCCATCTACCAGAGCGTGCGAAATCATTCGGCCGAAATGCAGGTTCGATATGGATTCCGGTTAGCAAATGATCAGGCATTCCAGGCCAGAGTACGGGGGTTTAGTTATTTCAATAACCCCGGTGATTTCTTTTTCTTAGACTATGTAGGTGGCTTTTTGGGAATGCGAAGCTATCCGTTCTTTGCCATTGGTGGTACCACTACCGGTTTTGCCAGCCTTTCTTACTTCCTGCCGCTATATCGCAATATCAACAAACAGGTAGGGCCCTATTCCCTTGACAAACTGTATGCACGGTTCTTTTTTGAAACCGGAAATGGCTGGTACCTGAACGATCCATTACCCGGTGAAAACGACCGGCTGGAAATCGGAAACGACTTAAAAAGTGGCATTGGAACCGAGCTGAGGTTCTCCCTGAACGGGTACTATTTATTTCCCCTTCGGTTTTTTGTTAGTGCAGCCTATGGCTTTAACCAATTTTCATTGACCTTACCCGAAGAATTCTTAACCGGCTCCGATAGTAATAACGTAACCTATGGAAGAGAGCTCTTATTCCATTTTGGTTTAACCTTTGATTTTGACTTGC
>JBCBST010000020.1:0-33367 GCA_039819115.1 Bacteroidota bacterium | reverse complement strand
GAATCATGGGTTTGGGCTCTCATTTGGAAACCAATTAGAAACCGGGATTGGTAAACTTGGTTATTCTGCTTCCTTAACGTATTCAAGAAGTATAACTAATTATACGAATGGCAACATTGGCCGCTATCTCTTGGTTGGAGAAGTAGAAACAACAAATGAGCTGTTTGGGGAGAGAATCTTCACCGATTCAAGGACGGATGATAACGTAGACTGGGGATCACTCATAAACTTAGCCTACACGCCGCACAGTAATCATAAAGTTAATTTCTCGTACTTCAGAACTCAATCTGGTAGCCATACCGGCCGACAAGTACAGGGTTTTTGGTTTGAGGTACAAAATGCAAATCAGATCTCTGATGTATTGAGTTACCAGCAGAGATCGTTGGATGCATTCTTTTTAAGCGGTAAAAGCGTGTTCAGCAACCTGAATAACATTCAGCTTGACTGGAAGTTGTCCAGAGCACAAAATGCAATGGAAACTCCCGATCTGAGATACTTCCAGCGCCAGGAGCAGATCACGGATACCGATACTCTTTTTTCAAATCCGAACAACTTACCTAGACCAGCGCGATTCTTCAGAGATCTGGATGAAACCGGAAATTCTGCAATCGTTGATTTTACGGTCCCACTCGGGAAGAGCAATAAGTTCAAAACCGGTCTCTTTTACGATGATAAAGAGAGAAACTTCAGCGAATTACGTTATGATATTTTCAGTGATGCGTTTGGAATTCGCGAAGCACAAGGCGATCCCTTCCTCTTTTTTGGTACCCAGGGAATCATTGATTCTACGGTTACAGGCAGGGGTCAGGGATATGATTATGGTACTTTTTTAGAAGATGGTACTGAAATCAGGAATTCCTACGATTCTGAGAGCACCATAACGGCTTTCTATGGTATGTTTGATCTATTCATCACCGACAAACTTAGATTTATTGGTGGTGCCCGTTTAGAGCGAACTGATATTACGGCCACTTCAAGAGATTCAGTTTTAGTTGCCACACCCACCCCTGATAGTACCGGTTCTCAGGGCATCGGAAGGCTGGACAATAATGACTGGTTGCCTTCTGCATCTTTAGTCTATTCTCTGAATGATAATATGAATGTGAGAGCAGCAGTTACACGAACGTTAGCAAGACCGACCGTTCGCGAACTTATGCCACTTGTTACCTTTGATTTTGCGGGTGACTTACTCTTTTCGGGTAATGCAAATCTGGAGCGAACGCTAATAACTAACTATGATTTTCGATTTGAGTGGTTTACAGGTCCAGGTGAGATTCTTGCTTTTTCAGCCTTCTATAAAGACCTCGAAAATCCAATGGAGCGTGTGATTGACAACCGACTGGGTAACAACGCGACCACAATCCAAAATGTACCACAAGGCCGTGTTCTGGGAATTGAATTAGAGGCACGAAAAAATCTGGGGTCATTTGCAGAAGCTCTCGGCAATTTTTCGTTATCAGGGAATTTCACGCTGGTTAATTCTGAAGTTGATATATCAGAAATTGAGCTGATTGCTATACGAGCAGCCGATCCTAATGCTTCTTCTACTCGACAGTTATTCGGTCAGTCACCTTATATCGTCAATGTAGATTTACAGTACCGAAATGAGTCAGGTTTATCTACCAATTTATCATTCAACCGTTTCGGAGACAGACTCTCGCTTGCAACAGGCAACGCCACACCAAATGTTTTTGAGAGAGCATACAATACGTTGAATTGGAATTTGTCCAAGCCATTAAAAAATGGAGTTACTCTGGGATTCAAAGCAAACAACATCCTGGATCCGCTCATTGTACAGTCTTACGAGTTCAGAGGTGAAGAATACATTTTCCAATCCTTCAGGCGCGGCGTGACGTTCAGCGCAAGTTTTAAATACTCGCTATAAATCATTTTTCCCTAACCAACCAACACAAGTAAATATCAACATGAGAAAATCATTACAAATCATTCCGTTAATTGCTCTTGTACTAGGTATTTCTGCCAGTGCTAATGCACAGAATCGGGTCGTGGTAACCGATGCGAGTCTGGTGGGCAATATGACGTACAACTGGACAGCCGACAACATCTATGAATTAGATGGTCTGGTATTCCTGGAAGAAGGTGGACGTCTGTTCATCGAGCCAGGTACACGTATCGAAGCCGGAAATGGCACCAACCTGGATGCTTCAGCTCTGGTTATTACACGAGGAGCTCAGATTTTTGCCGAAGGTACACCTACCAATCCTATTGTATTCACATCTGTTGACGATGATGGTACTTTGGATGAATCAAACAGAGGTCTGTGGGGTGGCGTTGTAATCCTGGGTAGAGCTTCTACCAATAACCCACAGGAAGAAGAAATTGAAGGAGTAGGTACCATTACTCCGGAAGGCGACGACCGTGCATTCTACGGTGGAGATGATGACGAGGATAACTCTGGTGTTCTTCGGTACGTGAGCATTCGCCACTCCGGAAGAAATATTGGTTCAGAGACCGGTAACGAAATCCAGGGCTTGACAGTAGGTGCCTTAGGATCAGGAACGACCATTGAATATGTTGAGTCATTTGCTTCTGCCGATGATGGATTTGAGTTTTTTGGAGGAACCGTGAACACCCGTTACCTGGTATCGGCCTTCAACGAAGATGATTCGTTCGACTGGGATCAGGGATTCCGTGGTAAGCACCAATTCTGGTTTGCTATCCAGGCTGCAGACCGTGCCGGACGTATAGCTGAGATGGATGGTGCAGGTGGCAATGAAAACACGACCCCCTATGCAGCTCCGATGATATCTAACGTAACGTACATTGGTGCAGGTGTGGACGCTACTCCAATCGGAGATGGTGAGGAGCTATTGTTGTTCCGTGATAACACCGCTGGTTTCTACTACAACTCAGTATTCACCGATTTTGGTTCGTCAGGACCAGGAACGGGTATTACGGTTGAGGATATCGACAACTCTGGTGACAAGCCGTTTGATAGCCGTCAGCGATTAGAAAATGATTCATTGATCGTTGGAAACTCGGTATGGTTTGGATTCAAAGCGGGTAACGCTTTAACAGAGTTTGCTCCACAGGACTTCGTACAAACGATGCTAGGTGAGAACGACAACCAGATCGCTGATCCTCAATTGGTTGGTATTGATCGTACTGTTGAGAACATGGGGCTTGATCCTCGTCCAGCTTCTGGTTCTCCCGCATTGAGTATTACGTTGAACGATATGGACGACCCATATTTCCGTGCTACAAACTACGCCGGTGCATTCGGACCTAATGAAAACTGGATGAAAGGCTGGACCACGCTTGATGAGTATGGTTATCTGGCTGATCTTCCATCATCTGGTGGCGCGCAAAATCGAGTCGTAGTGACCGATGCCAGCCTGGTAGGTGATATGACGTACAACTGGACAGCCGACAACATCTATGAATTAGATGGTCTGGTATTCCTGGAAGAAGGTGGACGTCTGTTCATCGAGCCAGGTACACGTATCGAAGCCGGAAATGGCACCAACCTGGATGCTTCAGCTCTGGTTATTACACGAGGAGCTCAGATTTTTGCCGAAGGTACACCTACCAATCCTATTGTATTCACATCTGTTGACGATGATGGTACTTTGGATGAATCAAACAGAGGTCTGTGGGGTGGCGTTGTAATCCTGGGTAGAGCTTCTACCAATAACCCACAGGAAGAAGAAATTGAAGGAGTAGGTACCATTACTCCGGAAGGCGACGACCGTGCATTCTACGGTGGAGATGATGACGAGGATAACTCTGGTGTTCTTCGGTACGTGAGCATTCGCCACTCCGGAAGAAATATTGGTTCAGAGACCGGTAACGAAATCCAGGGCTTGACAGTAGGTGCCTTAGGATCAGGAACGACCATTGAATATGTTGAGTCATTTGCTTCTGCCGATGATGGATTTGAGTTTTTTGGAGGAACCGTGAACACCCGTTACCTGGTATCGGCCTTCAACGAAGATGATTCGTTCGACTGGGATCAGGGATTCCGTGGTAAGCACCAATTCTGGTTTGCTATCCAGGCTGCAGACCGTGCCGGACGTATAGCTGAGATGGATGGTGCAGGTGGCAATGAAAACACGACCCCCTATGCAGCTCCGATGATATCTAACGTAACGTACATTGGTGCAGGTGTGGACGCTACTCCAATCGGAGATGGTGAGGAGCTATTGTTGTTCCGTGATAACACCGCTGGTTTCTACTACAACTCAGTATTCACCGATTTTGGTTCGTCAGGACCAGGAACGGGTATTACGGTTGAGGATATCGACAACTCTGGTGACAAGCCGTTTGATAGCCGTCAGCGATTAGAAAATGATTCATTGATCGTTGGAAACTCGGTATGGTTTGGATTCAAAGCGGGTAACGCTTTAACAGAGTTTGCTCCACAGGACTTCGTACAAACGATGCTAGGTGAGAACGACAACCAGATCGCTGATCCACGTCTTATTCAGATCGACCGAACGGTAGAAAGTAAGATGCTTGATCCTCGTCCAAGAGATGGAGGTCCGGTTACTACAATTGATTTGTATGATATGGATGATTCGTTCTTCCGTGCTACGAACTATGCTGGTGCATTCGGCCCAACAAGCAACTGGATGAAAGGCTGGACTACACTTGATGAATATGGTTATTTATCTGATAACCTCGATCGGGTTCTTAACAGCAATGAAGTTGAAGATGAAGACAATACTGGAATACCTACCGAGATTTCTCTGAATCAAAACTATCCCAACCCATTCAATCCATCTACTAACATTACGTTCAACTTGCCACAAGCTCAAAACGTAACGTTGAAGGTATACAACATGTTGGGTCAGGTTGTTGCTACGCTCATTGATAATGACCGCAGAGGTTCAGGATTAAATACGATTACTTTTGATGCGTCTACCTTTGCTTCAGGTATCTATATCTACCAGTTGACAGGTAATAATGTAACTCTGTCTCAGAAGATGACGCTGATCAAATAACACCGAGTTTCCTACTCACAAACGTCTCACATCTTGTGAGGTGTGCTGATCACAAGGGAGTTCCGATGAATCGGAACTCCCTTTTTTTATGATTTGGTAATGTTCATTTCTCAAGTCTAAGTCTCATTATAATAACCGTTAACAAACTCATGTGGTGATGAGATCAATATCATATTTGCTCCCTATTCTTGTGCTTGCATTTTTTGCAGGCTGTAACGAGTCATCAACTTCTGTTGATGATCAAGCCTTACACAGTTTAGATAATGTTGAGGGAATTAAGGCCAGATCAACCACGCCCGTATGTGTAACCAAGCGATATAGTGAGACACACTTAACGGGTGATGGATCAGTGCTATATATAGACAATGATAATCCCATCGTTTGCCCGCCAAGTGATGGAGGTGATGGTTACATTGTTATATCTACTGACATCCTTTCCCGGGCTTATGGTGTAGGTATAGATAAGTGGAATAGCGTTACGTCATCATGGGAAGGATTTGATTTCTACTTCTTTCATGCAGGTACAGGCCCACACTTCATTAATACAGCTGGTACCGGAAGCAATCCATACAAAAATCTCGATGGAAGCGACAGATTTCGGGTAAGGGTGGATGAAGCTATAGCTCCTGGTATTGGCGGCGGCGGCCTTACACAGCAGGATACACTCTTTGTGAAACTGGACCTCAGAGATTAGTTTTTTATATCTATCTCACAAGGGAGTTCCGATGAATCGGAACTCCTTTTTTTATGCTAATCCTTCAAGGAACCGCTTTGGCATGGTATTGGTTAATCAATTCCTGAATAACCAAATCTTCATTTTTTGATTTTCGTTACAAGAAAAGCTCATTTTAACGCTGCACACCGTCTCCACAATCCAGGTAAATCAGACGAATGGAATTCGGACACGTATGGGAAGTGTAACTATCCCAACTGGCATGGCCATAACTATGTGTTGGAGGTGACGGTTGCAGGTCATCCGGATCCGGATACCGGATACGTAATAGATTTGGGTTCCCTCAAATCAATCATCAAGCGTAAGGTGCTTGATCCATGTGATCATCGCAATCTCAATCTTGATGTGCCGTTTCTCAAAGACATTATTCCAACGTCGGAGAATCTGGTGAAGGCTTTTTTCGAACAGCTTCAAAACGACGTTGAAGCAGCAAGCGCTTCGGGTGCTAAACTGTACGCGGTTAAGCTATTCGAAACTGAACGAAACATTGCCGAGTATTGTCCATATCGAGGTATTTAATTTCATATTACTATTCATTTTACGAGAGAATTTATGATCAAATCACAGGTTAAGCGGATGTACGATCCCGCGTTTCAGGTTACTCCTGAATACAAATCAACCCTTCCCGATTTACAAAACGGACCTGCCTCACTTATCGAGGGGGCAAACGTACCCATTCAACAAGTAGGAATCTCCAACTTCAGGTTACCATTGAAGTTTCGGTCCCGGGAAGGTGACCCAATTACACTAGAGGCTTCTGTAGAAGGCTACGTAAGCCTGGACATGGATAAAAAGGGGATCAACATGAGTAGAATCATGCGTACCTTTTATACCTTCAAAGACCGGTGTTTTCATTTGGACATGGTAAAAGATATCCTGGAAGCATACCGAACCGATTTGGAAAGTCAGGAAGCCCGAATCAAGATATCGTTTAACTATCCGCTGTTAATGGATAGTCTGCGATCTGATATGCAAGGTTATCAATATTACGAGGTGGCATTTGAGGGTGTGCTGGATAACTATGGGCGGTACCAAAAATTCATGCATCTGGATTTTGTATACAGTAGTGCATGTCCATGTTCGTATGAGCTATCAGAACATGCCCGTGAAACCCGACAAGTGGCAGCAATCCCTCATAGTCAGCGAAGTGTTGCCCATGTTACGGTATCACTAAAAGATGAGTTTTTTGTAGAAGACCTTGTTCAGGTATGCCGTAATGCCCTTAAAACGGAGACCCAGGTTATGGTTAAACGGGAAGACGAGCAGGCTTTTGCTGAACTTAATGGTACGTACCAGAAGTTTGTAGAAGACGCAGCCCGGTTGTTGTATGACGAGCTTGATAGCTATAACAGCATCCATGATTTTGTGGTTACCTGTATACACATGGAGAGCCTCCATAGTCATGATGCGGTAAGCAGAATATGCAAAGGCTTACCCAACGGATTGAGATAACCTACGAGCCCATTTCTTTACGTATAAGCATTATCATATAGCCCTCAACCGAGGGCTATTTTTTTAGGTTTACTCGAGGGCTCCGAACACAAGATTGATCATACCGATCAGGTCTCTGCCAGTAAACTGATACGGTTGTTCGGTATCCACACGGTGAACAAAAACCATATTGGACGAAGGATATACGGCCATCATATGAACACCTGTACCTGTGTGGTAAAAAGAATGTCTTTCCGAATCTCCTTTATCGACCAACACATACCAAAGTAGTCCATAAGAAAGTCCGTATTGTTCATTGTAAACCGACTTGGGCGTTGTGCTGCTGCGTATCCAGTCTGCAGGTATGATCTGTTTTCCTTCCCAGTTTCCATTTTGTAAATAGAGCCGGGCGTACCTGATCATATCTTTGGTTGTAAGCCGAAAGTGATAGGCGGGATACACCGACTTATCGGTTTCAAACTGGTAAAAGCCATCTGCCTCGGAAATCTCGATGTCCTCTTCGCCAGGGTTCAGTATCACCGTATCTATATTATTCTGATAATCAGTCATTCCAAGGGGTTGGGCTATTCGTTCATCAAAAAGGGTATACAACGATGTGGAATAGGCTTGTTCCAGGATGAATCCCAGTACATTAAAATCCCAATTGTTATAGTAATAATGCGATCCGGGAGCATGTGAATTACGGCTGGGTTTGTTTCTTAGCATACCCGTAGAAGTAGCGGCTGCCAGGTGATAGACTCCGGATCTTGAGGCCAGTAAATCGGCTATCCGTGCTGATTTCTCCTGTTCAGATAGCGCCATCTTATCATCAATATTCCAATCCGAGAGTGTGGAATTGGTATCTATTTTACCTTCTGAGACAGCGATACCAATTAAAGAATTAAGGAGAGATTTACGAATGGAGTGGACTAAGAGCTTTTGATCGGTAGCACCCCACGAAAACACAACGGAATCATCTTTCACAATCATCATGGCAGAGGACCCTTTGTATTCCAGAAAACGGGACAGGGAATCCAGACCAGACGAGGAGAATGTGCGGTTACCCGAAGACTGACTGAATAGAAGAGGGTTTGTTATGAGCAAAAAGAAACCAAGAGCAAAAAATCTGGAGAAGGTCATACATCCAACATAGTTAAAAAAAGCGGGATACGGTGGTGCATGTATGCGGTTACAAAACGCATAAAAAAACCCCGCACTCAACGAGTACGGGGTTAATCTCAATAATCTGAGAAGTAAGGCAGGCTTACTTAATCAGCATCATTTTCATGGTGCGCGTGAACGAACCGGCTTCAATCCGGTAGATGTACATGCCGGAGGCCAGCGTAGAAGCATCAAAGTTCACGGTGTGTCGTCCCGCATTCATGCGTTGGTTAACTAACGTCATTACTTGCTGACCGATGGTGTTGTATACCGTCAGGCGAACTTCCGAAGCTTCCGGAAGGTCGAAGTTAATGTTCGTAGTTGGGTTGAACGGGTTAGGATAGTTCTGCTGAAGGGCAAACTCTACGGGCAAGCCCAGGTCAGTATTATCGTTGGAAACAGGCCGGCGATCGGTTAAGGCAATACGGCCTTCTCCACCTTCCGGATACTGAGCGGCTGTAACCTGTCCTTCAAGGCCACCTTCAGAAACCGGAGCTACAAGGTAGTTAAACAACGATTGCTGATAGGTAACATCTGTACGTTCAAAGGTATTGTTCTGGAATGGATATTGGTCGCCACCTTGTGCAGTGAAATCTGCCGTGGCAATGTTCACATTCGGGGCGTTTTCCAGAATCACACCGTCCCGTACAATTGCCGTACCATCATCCAGAATGATGTCAATGATACGTGTACCTGGTGTAACCACATTTCCTTCGAAATCTAACTCAAGAGCCGTTTCGGCCACATTATACTCGAACGTAAACCCGGATATCTGAGCATACCGGCCTGTGCCGCCACCCTGACGCTGAGGGGCTCCGTTTTCATCAAGCACGATTCTGGAAACGGCGTTTTCCATCATCAGCTTAAAGGTCTCGGGCGTTACATTCTCAACAACAGCGATGAAGTTGGAGAATGGAAGCATGTTCAATGTGGTCAGTTCCGATATTTCTCCAGGTGCGATATCATCATTACGGATGCCACCACCGTTTGCAACGGCAATATCTGCGGTTGGGAATCCGCTGTTGTTTGCAGCATATCGGTTTGCCTGCCATAAGAATCCGTCAGCAATCAGGTTACCCTGGTTGGTTTCTCTGGCTCTGATATCATTTGAACCGGCATCCAGGGTTACCGCTGTGGTAGCAATCACGTTCTGACCAAGGGCTTCAACACCAGCGGCTACCGGATCTACCACAAATTGCTGAAGGGCAGGGTCTGCAATCACACCGTCATCTGCAAAAGCTGCATCAACCACGCGAATTGGGCCGGATTCATCCAGAATAGACAGGATTTCACCAGCGCCATCAAACTCTATAACCAACTGGCCAAGGTAGGCATAGTTGCCGGGACCAGTCACGATGGCTACCTGATCTCCATCCATGTTGTTGGTAAGTATGGGATATTCGCTGTAGATATCTCCTTCGTCGCCGGGGATGAGAAGATCGCCTTCATTTGCCAGGAGCTCGTCTCCACCGCCTGCAATCACGATATCGATACCAGAAAGCTGGGTAGCCAGTGTGGAATCTTCCTCCACACCCTGAAGGTGACTGATGAGGATGATTTTGTTGACACCCTGTGATTCCAGGTCGTCGATTTCAGCCTGAACAGCAGCTGCTACATCCTGACCAACTTCAACATCGTCCGGGAAGGAGATGAACGGCAGGTTTGGCGTAGTTGCGCCAACAATACCAATATTCTGGCCATTTACATTGAAGATTGCACTGCTTGCAATGCGTTCTTCATTAACCAGGCGAGTCAGACTGTCGTTTGCAGAAAAGTCGAGGTTGGCACTCAGGAAGGTAGACTCAACGAAATCGGCGAATTCGAAAAGTACATCCGGGCCGAAGTCGAAGTCGTGATTACCAATTGCGAGGGCGTCATATCCTATGGCGTCTACAGCAATGGCATCGTAGAAGATGGAATCATTCAGACTCACGGTGAATTCCGGTCCGGGAAGGAAGTTATCACCTGAGGAAAGCATCAATACGCCACGACCCATTTCACGGTTTTCAGATCGTACTTCATCAACTAATGTTCTGAACCGGGCTACACCACCAAAATTGGCTTCTTCACCATCCCCAAGGCTTACCAATTGGGATTCGCCATCGTTGTTATGCAACAAGGCAAGCGTGAAACCAGACTGTAAGTCGGTGACGTTAATAGGCAGTAATTGATAGGAAACCTCATCCGGGTTATTACCGAAGTTATTGAACTGAGTCAGTACTCCAACAAAGTTAACGGCGGTAGTTGGAATGGTGGTACCATCCAGGTTGGTATCTCCGCTACTTCCGATTCGGAGGGTAACGTTGCCGGTAGCATCATTCGGAGTGGCAATATCGTAGGTACTGCTGCTTCCGAATTCTGTGTCTCCGTCGGCATCAATCGTCACATCAGTTACCGCTATGAGCCTGCTTTCATACTCTTCTCCATTCGCAGATATTTCGGCTAAGGTAAGTGGAATTGCCGGTGGCACCTGGTCGAAGTCTAAGATTTCGAAGTTTACCACATCGTTGTTGTTGATCTGCTTTAACCCGGAAAAGGAGCTTAGATCACCCGTTACGCGAACAACCGTACCAGGACGAATATCACCGTCTAAAACAGCTTCCGCAAAGGGATTGCCTTCATTGGTATGACGGATAAAGATTCCACCATATTCATCCTGGATACGGGTTCCACCGCCCAGAGTCCGTGTAACCACACCTACAGCCGTAATGCGAATGTCGTCCTGGCGTACGCGTACTTCGTCAAGAGGGGTGCTCAAACGGGTAATGTTACCACGGCCGCCTTCAGGATAGTCATCCTCTGAGATCGTGCCGTCAAGGTATTCACCACTGCTGATATATAAAGCAAGGGATTGCTGGTCGGTGATACCCAGCTGAGTGAATCCAAGCTCTCCAAACGGATATTGGTCACCACCAGCGGCGTTGAAGTCGCCAATGGCCATGGATACATCCGGGGCACCATCAACCACTTGTCCGTTACGAACGACGAAGGTGGTGTCGTCGTCAAGAACGATATCGAGGATACGATCGCCAGAGAAGGTCACGTTATCGTTTTGATCAAATTCACGTGGGCGTCGGCTTTCATCATATACGAAAGAGAAGCCGGAAGCCTGCGCAAATCGTCCTGTTCCGTCACCTGCAGGCAGGCCTGTTTCAGCACTGATTTTAGAAACCGCGTTTTCCATGATCTCTTTAAACTGTGCCGGAGGAATATCCTCCACGACACTCAGGAAGTTAGAGAATGGAAGAATGTTGAACGTTTGGAGTTCAGAGATACCACCTGCTGCGATCACATTATCGTTACGGATACCGCCACCATTCATCACAGCTACATCGGGTTGTTTAACACCGAACGAAGCCGCACGATCTCGGGCAATGGCCAGGTAGGCATCGGTGATCAGGTTACCGATATTGGTTTCTCTGCCGCGCACGTTACCACGAACACCATCTAAGGGCACTTCGGTAGTAGCAATAACGTTACTGGCCAGACCGTCAAGAAATTCCTGAACCGGAGTAACCACCTCATCAATCAGATCCTGATTTTCAGCAACAGCATCTGTTCCTACGCCGGAAACACGAACCGGACCAGATTCTTCTTCTATCACATTGGTGATATCGCCATTTTCATCGAATTCGATGACCAGTTTACCCAGGTATGAATAATTACCTCTTGTAGTAACGATAGGTACTTGGTTTCCGTCGTCGTTGGTGGCATAAATCGGGTATGCGCTGCGTACCTGGTTCTCCTGTCCAGGAATTAGTAAGTCACCAGGATTGGCCAGGAGTTCGTCTCCGCCACCAGCGATCATTACATCAATACCGGAAAGCTGTGTAGCCAGTACAGAATCTTCTTCAATACCCTGTAAGTGACTGATGAGGATGATTTTGTTGATGCCTTCCGCTTCGAGTGCATCAATTTCGACCTGTACAGCTTCGAGCACCATGTTGTCTACAATCACATTACGCGGAGCAGAAATGAAGGGGAGGTTAGGTGTGGTAGCACCAACAATACCTATCATTTGGTTTTGAACCTGAACGATTACGCTTGACGCCAGACGGCCTTCGTTTTCAAGAGCATCTAAGCGGGGCTCGTTGCTGAAATCGAGGTTTGCACTTACGAATGGTGCACCATCTTCGCCAAAAGCTTCGATGAAATCGGCCGTAATTTCGGGACCAAAATCAAAGTCGTGATTACCCAATGCGATGGCATCATAATCCAGCTCGTTAAGAGCAACAGCATCGTAGAAAATACCATCACTTTGTCCGGCATTGAATTCCGGGCCGGCAAGGAAGTTGTCACCAGAAGAGAGTAAAAGAGCTCCGGATCCAGGGAACGTAGCTTCATCACGCAGTTGATCTACCAGCGTTTTGAATCGGGCAACCCCACCAAAGTTGGAAAGGGTGTCATCACCCAGGCTCACCAGTTGGGATTCTCCATCATTGTTGTGAAGGATCGTCAGACGGATGGAGTTATCAATCATGTGCGAACCTAACCCGGTAAAATCATTCTGATCACGAACGATCCACTCTGAATCGGTGGCGTTGGTGCCAAACGAGCCAAGCGGGGCTGGGTTACCGTGGGTAATCGCTGACTTACGGACGAGGGTACGGTTTTGTGTAGCATCCGCAATCCCGGCTACATCCCATGGGCCACGTTCGTTGAAATTACCGATGAGGTCGAGTATTTCGTAGCTGTCAGCTGTTCCAAATACCAATGCCCAACTGTCATCACCATTAAACAAGCTAAATGCACTTGGCATGGAATCTTCTTCAGCCAGGATGGTGGCATCATCTGCATTGCGGTCTGCCCAGATGAATACGTCGCCGGGTTGGATCACTTGGCCTTCCAGGAAAGGATTGAAAAAGTCGGCCTGTCCGGGAATTTCAGGCTCGTTAGCTACCGAGGCGAATCCATAATCAGAAAGATTAACGGCTTCATCGGTTGGGTTGTAGATTTCAAGATATTTGTTATTACTGGATCCTTCAGCATATTCTGAAATAAACAGTGGAGCTGCTTCTGATTCGAACACGATTTCGTAAGCCAGTACAGAGCCCGTAACCTCGTTAGCTACTACGGCTAGTGGTCTTCCTGTGGGGCTTTCCGAATCAGAGATAAACGTAATGTCTTCCGGGCCTGAAGAGAGAGTGGAAGCCATAATGGCTGCAATCTCCTCGGTGTTTCCATCATCATCGAGTTCTTCGAGGGTGTCTTCGTTGAAATCAAGCTCATCGAAGTTTCGGGAGTTTGTGTAGCTCACATATTCCGGAGCTGCAGGATCAGAAACATCATAAACCATGACGCCACCAATACGCTCAAGGGCGATGAAAGCATAAGGAGTACCGCCAATAGTGGCAATGGTAACGGCTTCTGGTTCAGGACCTTTATCGTCAGAACGGTTGTCGAAGGAGTCGTTTTCAGAGTTGGTAGAGTTAAAATTCTCTGCCTCCAGTGTGGCTAAACGAGTCTCGAAATCGTCACCGGAATCAAAGACGAGGGCACCGGTATTTCCATTCCAGATGGAGAATGAACGTGCTCCATAAGAAAACAACTCATCATATAATGGGTCGGCTACCAGCTGACCACGAATAGCACCAGCGGGCTCTCCGCTTGTGTGTACGTTAAGGTACAGGTCAACATCTTGTTCGAGGATTGCGCCCTGCATTTGATCCAGGAACGCATCGAATGCAGCGTCACCCTGGGTCCAGACAGAAGTAAGGGTGGTTACACCCGCATCGGTTGTAACATTGGTGTCTCCGTCGTTCAGGATATCAAAAACAACTCCACCATTTGCACCACGGGCTCCCTGGTGAATATGCATCAAGGTAACGTCGTCGGTAGCATCACCGGCTGTAAGTGCCGTGCCGCCATTAAAGTCTACGAAATCCAGTCCTTCAAAGGTGAAGGTCATGGTCATAGTTTGAGTAGCCACATTGTAGAATAGCTCACCTTCACCAGAACCACGGTTATCCCCACCGGTTACTTCCTGTGCAGAATCGGCTTCAACTAAAAAGTATAAAGAGTCTGCGCTACGACCGTTTGCTGCTGTGATACGAAGACGTCCCAATTGGTCATTGTCCTGCAGATTAGATTCGGTAAAGATGTTGGTGTTCAGACGTAGGTCACGTACGCGGAATTCTTCAGTAAATCCATCGTAATCGCGGGCATCTCCTTCATTAGCTGTAATGAGGTACGATGTGCCATTTACGTCATAAATGTCAAAACCGTCGGGTTGATACATCCCTTTGGTTGGCCAGGTCTGGATATTGATGGCATCGTCGTCGTTGCTGGCATCAAAGCCATTGCCTTCAACTGAATGGTCTTTAAATCCTAAGGGTACGAGGTTAACGATGGCACCGGTTGAGGGTTGAAAAATCCCAAGTGCGTTGTTTTCCTGAAGCATGATATACCCGGTGTTACCATCGCTGGAAATAGCAATGTATTCCGGCTCAAGGTCATCAGATAAAACCGCTCCGGGACCAAAAACACGAACGCCAGCGTCTATAAAGTTTTGCTGATTCGCGTCAAAAGCTGTGAAATCTCTGGTAGTTACAGCTTTTGTTGCGACATCAATTCTGGAAATTCCACCTTTAGGATCGATGGTATAATCATCGTTGGGTTCACCTTCATTGGCAACAAAAACCAGTGTTCCGTCTGGAGAGAAGGTTACCATATCGGGCAGGGGACCTACCTCTACAACCTCAGGGTTTGCCCCATCGGTATCAAAAAATACAACAGAACCATTATCGGTTTTAACTTCTGCTTCGACAGCTACGGCTACCATACCATTATAGGTAGCAACACTGTTCACGCCACCGCCGTAGCTCGACATGTCGATGGAAGAAATTAAGGTAATATTTGTTGGGTCAGACAGATCGAGGATGTCGATCGTATTGTCTTCAGCATTGGTCACAAAAAGGCGGGCTGTGGCAGCGTCGTAGGCCGTAATCTCGGCTGCGCCTGCATCAAACACACCTGATTGATAATCTCCTAGCAATTGAAGTTGTACTTGTGATTGAGCAACTCCGGTAGCTAAAAGAAAAAAAGCTCCGATTAAGAGCATTCTTTTAGTAAACGAAATCATGTTGATTTGTCGGTTAGTTAGTGTTTTTAGAGAGACCGGAAGAATGCAAAAATGCTATTAACCCAAGGTTATCCCAGAATTACTGTACCTTAACCTTGGCGCAGAGGTTTAATAATCACTTAACAGGAGTGATTTGTGAAATCCGATTTTTAGGATAACAGATTTAGAAAAGCGCTATTCTGAAACCGTGAGCGCTATTTTTCTTCCATTTTGACTCACAGCAAGGCGGGTAATGTTGGTGAGGTTAAACGCGCTTACATCGGCCAGGTTTTGCCAGGTTCTATCGCGGTATAGTTTAAGAACAGAGCCATCTCCGGTTAGCAGTTCACCCTGTGGTGTCCAACAGAAATCTTCGGATTTATTGATGACTTCAGCCAGGACCTGAACATGGTTGTTTTCAGGGTTAAAGCTCTCAATCGTCCAGGGGTTGTTTGCTTTGTTGATGTATGAAATGGATGCATCTCCCGGTACTTTATGAAAGGATCTTCCGGGATTTTCACCAAGTATAACCCTGGATTTGGGATCTATGGTATGCATTTGAAAGGTAGAAGGGTGAATGGAATCGGGCAGTACAAAAGAGAACAAAGTGTTTGCATCTATCCAGTTATGATAGCCAACCACCACTTCGTCTATTAACAAGGAAGCAGAGCCACCGCGTGTCGGGTATTTCTGAAGCGTTTGTTTTCCATTTTGATGTAAGAATATGGCCGAAACATAAGGTAGTCCAGGTATGGGAGTGGGAGAATATTCGCTGCCTTCGGGTGTGTCGGTCAGCCATTGGGTGGTACCCGTTTCCAGTTCATACCAGCGAAGGTCTGTTTGTCCATTTCTGGTGGAGGTAAAATAAACCCCGGAGTTGTCCTCAGAAAATGATGGCTGGTTGTCATAGCCAGGGTTATCTGAGATATTGACCGGGTTGAGAAGCACGTAACCGGAATCCGTTTTAACAAAATCGAACACGTAAATCTCCGTGCCCGGTTGGGCATTAAGGGGTTTAACCCCTACTAAAAGAAGGACAAAAAGGAGGGGAATCCAAAAGAAGTTCTTATGCATACTACCGGAGTTTTAGGCCAAAGTAGTAAACGAATTCCCCAAGCCCAAAGGTCTAAAAATTGAGTACGAACCCTAACGATGGCAGGGGTGTCCCCTCGGGATTTGTATTCACTTGTACCAGCTGTTCTGGTGATAAAACGGTGCCTGCATCATCTCTGCGTAGTCCAAATTGAGGTGGTTCTGGCTGAGCCTGTGCCAGGACGTTTTGTATATCCAGGAACACATCGAAACTGAAATTCGGGAAGCTCCATTTTTTATCTATCCGAATGTCGACCTGGCTGAAAGGATCGATTCTGTCGTCCCCCAGTCGATCGAAATCGAGTATGACCGCCGGATAATTGGCCAGTGTTTCCTGCTGGTCTACCGGGGCAAAAGGAGCAGGTCCCAGGTATCGCCAGCGGCCGCTTACTTCCCAGTTTTTGCCAAACTTATATCCTCCCAGCAGGGATACGAGTACTTCATTATCCCAAACGGCGGGCACAAACTGCTCACTGCCATTGGTAAATTCGCTGTGGTATACCGTCAGGGAGGCAATGGCATAAAAGCGCCCGTTAAACTTTTGCTGAAAGAGAACCTCACCGCCATACGTTCGGCCATTACCCGAACTGCTAACAGGTTCACTGCCTAATACCTCGAACCCACCGCCTTTGTTGGCAATTGAGATATTGTCGTTAATCGAAACCGGATAGTTGTTGTACCATTTAAAAAAGCCTTCAACGGTTATCCGGGAGCGTTCATTAATCAGGTATTCCAGGCCAGTCACCAGATGATCGCTTTGTATATACTCGTTATTCCGGTTTACGAAGGTCCCGTTCAGGTCCTGAAAACCAAGTGTTGTGTACGGAGGAATTTTAAAATACCTGCCGACGGAGGAATTCCACGTCCAGTCGCCGTTCGGGGTGAGTTTGTAGGAAAAAGAAGCTCGAGGGCTTATGGTCCGATATAACTCATTTCCGGTATCGGTAAAGCTGTTTCCATCGGCCCGGATTCCCAGCGAAAGATTCGCTCGTTCTTTCCATACTTTTCTGGATGCCTGGGCAAATATGCCATACCTGTAGAAGTTAAGATCGGCATTAAACCTTCGGTTGTTTACCACGTCGTTGGTGGTGTTTGTATAATCGGAATTGATGAAAACGAGCCCAAGGTTGGTGGTCCACGCGCCATAAAACTTAGTCAGATTAGTACGAAACCGGGTTTCAATTTCCCTGGAATCGTTATCAAAGAGGATGCCGTTTTGGTTTATGTTATCCTCAAACTGACGGAATCGGTTGGTGAGGATGTTATTACTGATCGTAGTCCTCAGAGAACCGGAGTTATCCTTGAAGCGACGTGTCCAGCCTAAACCAACCGTATTTGTCCGTTGCTGAATAACGGGAACCTGATCCTGAACGGCTTGCTGGGCGGCATCAAATTCATCCAGTTCGTTAACTTCAAAATCATCGACAGAGCCAATTCCGGTAAGGTAGATATCGTTGTATGCATCAATACGATGATTCATCTTGTATTGATAATCCCAATAATCGGGGAGGATGGGCAAATCTAACGCATCAAACAGGAGCTGAAGATACGATCGCCTTACCGAAGCAATGATGGTCGTGTTGGAGCTTTCCTTATCTCCCTTAAAAAGTGGTCCTTCAACCGTATAGGCTGCTTCGCTGGAGCTGATTCTGATGTTGTTGGTGAATGAACGGCTGTTACCAGTCCGCTGATCAAATTGTAGTACACCGGATAGTACGTTATCGTATTCGGCTCCGAAAGAGCTCGAAGACAACGTGACACCCTCTATGAACGAGACGTTCAATAAACTAACGGGTCCGCCTGCACTTCCCTGGGTGGCAAAATGGTTGATATTCGGAATTTCAATGCCATCCAGGTAGTACACATTTTCATTGGGTGCACCCCCACGGATAATGACATCGTTTCTGAATCCCCCAACAGAACCACCCACACCGGGAAGGGTTTGTACAACCTGAGCAATATCGTTATTCCCTCCGGGGTAAGACACAATCTCCTCCTGACTCAGGCGCTGAACGGACAGGGGAGTGGTACTCAGTTTTTCAAAAGGATTGGGTTTTACCACGACCTCACCTAACTGGCTGATATCCTCTTCCAGCTCGAAGTTGATGTCGATGTTCCCCTCTGAACGTATCACAATATTATACTTTACGCGGGTCTTATAACCGATATACGAAGTACGTAGGTTGTATGTACCTGCCGGGATATTCGGAATAAGATACCGTCCATCCTGGTCGGTGGAGGCACCAATGGTAGTTCCTTCTAAAAAGACCGTTGCCCCCACTAAGGGTTCTTTGGTTCGTGAATCTGTAATAGTACCCCCGAGTATTCCGTTAACCTGAGCAAACCCAATATGTGTAGTTAAGGGTAACAAAAACAGAATGATAAAAATGTATTTTGTCATGATGAATAGTGTTAGAGCATTCTTTTTTAAAACAAGATTGTTTAATTTAAAACAAAATTGATATAATTAGTTCCATGGAATCTATAATCGACTTACTCACGAAGTTCAAGCACTTCGGAGATCAAACCCATTCAATGGATCATCGCGAGTTTGCCCGGTGGCTGCTTCGGGATTCAAATGAACCTATTGAGCAACAGGCAGAGGGAGAAGTACGACTTGAGAAAGCCCTTATACCTGCCAGTATAGACGTTCAAGTGTCCTATTTTTTGGCCCGGTTAAGCAGCTTTCTGGATGCATGGGTGAAGCTTAGCTATCGGGATGTGCCCTTAGTTTCCATTGCTGATTTTAGTATTCTAAAAACGGTAGAAGAGTTAAAGAATCCCACAAAGAAAGATATTTTAGCCCGCGTTATTATTGAGCCCAGTACGGGCATAGAATCCATAAAGAGGCTGACAAAACGCGGAATTTTTAAGGAGTATAATGACCAGGAAGACCGTCGTTTAAAAAGAGTGCAGCTCACGGCAAAAGGGAGCGACCTTTGCGCGACCATGAACCGCAAAATGACCAATCTTGGACACTTTTTGTTGAGCGCACTGGATGAACAAGAGAAAAGAGCGTTGTTCCCTATCCTGAATAAGCTAAATAATTTTCACCAGGAGCTATACGATCTGGAGGACAGAACCGACATCAAGAAAACGTACAACTTGTAACCAGGTACTCACACATGATCCAGTACTTCCGTAATGGAATTCAGTAATTTTAGATTGGGATGTTCAATTTTCGTATCCACTTTTTCCAATGCCCAGGTTATAGGGTAGGGTACATGAAAGGCATGACCACCAATATTCAAGACCGGTATCACGTCTGACTTCAATGAGTTTCCAACCATCAGGAATTCCCGGGGCTCAATGTCCAGATGCTTCAGGAGTTTCATGTAGTTCTTTTCCTCTTTGTGAGACAATACTTCAATATGATGGAAATGGCGTTCAAGTCCGGATTGTTCCAGCTTTCGTTCCTGATCCAGCAGATCTCCTTTGGTTGCTAAAATCAATTTATAGGTACCATTCAGTTTCAGGAGAACGTCTTCAACACCGTCCAGCAGTTCTACCGGTTTTCTGAGTTGTGCCTTTCCCAATTCGAGAATGCGATCGATGACTTCAACATGAAGGGTTTTGTCGGTTACGCGTAATGCGGTTTCGATCATCGAAAGAATGAAGGATTTAACACCGTAACCGTAAGGAGCTACGTTTGCGATCTCTGTTTTGATGAGTTCTTTTTCCAGTCCGTGAGGAATAGAATAGTCGGCCAGCATTCGAAAAAACTCTTCTTCCGACTCCCGAAAATAAACCTCATTCAGCCAAAGCGTATCATCGGCATCAAATGCAATAACTTTTACCTGATCAAGCATACCACAACATACGAACCCGGTTTAACATCTGAAAAGTGGAAGATAGATTAACTTGTAAAGTCATCAATCTCTTCGAATACTTCAGCACTAAGTCGATCGCCAAGCCTGTTCATCTCCTCCATTTGTGATGGGTTTGCGTTCTGCCAAAATCGTTTCCAGTCTTCCGCAGAATCCCATCGGGCAATTGTTTTGATTATCGATGGATCGGTTTCAGATCGTATCATAAAGCTTCCTCTTGCTCCCTTAACCTCTTTATGGATTTGGGTTGTTGTTTTTATCCAAGTCTGAATGAATGTGTTCTGCTGAGGTTCAGACACCCGCCAGGTATACATAATGCGAACCATAGGTTGGTAGTGAATTGCTGGTTATACGTATGGAATAGTATAGGCAAACAGTCAAAGTCATCAGGAAAGAAATGACTTTTTTTGATCATGATGTGTTATCAAGTATGATTGGGAGCGCTGTGTTCTTTTGTTTTCCATATCTATGGTTAGATTT
The DNA here is from genome assembly GCA_039819115.1 of Bacteroidota bacterium. Classification (GTDB taxonomy): domain Bacteria; phylum Bacteroidota; class Rhodothermia; order Balneolales; family Balneolaceae; genus JBCBST01. The sequence goes on along the minus strand of JBCBST010000020.1, from coordinate 12,619 downwards.
CTGTATTCAGTTGAGTCCTTATGAGGAGGCCTAAACTGCGTTAACATCAGTTTCTTTTATGCTTTTCCATTTGTTTTTCGATGGGTATTAAGCCCAAACCTGGTTCCTGTGGAATCTTCAGGTAGCCGTCTTCGAATTCCAGCTTATTCTCGAACAAATCAAAAAGCGGAGCGTACCCTTCATCTCTGCGCTCGCCTGCGTATTCCTGGAAACGGCCGGCATTCGGAATGGAACCCAGTAATTGCAGACTGGCTGCACTGGCCAGGGTTGGTTTGGCATTGTGCACCATCACTTGTTTGCCAAAAGCATGGCACATCGCTGCCGTCTTTCTGCAGTCGGTGATACCACCGCATTTGATCACATCTGCATTCACGATATCGACATTGGCAATGGTGATCAGATCTTTCATCATCCACTTGTTATACTCATGCTCTCCGGCCATCACCGGTATGTCAAGGGCATCCACAACTTGTCTGAGGCCGGTGTAATCCTGCTGAAAGACAGGTTCTTCCAATGCTGCAATATTGAAATGCTCATACAATTTACGGCCCATTACAGTAGCCTCAGCGGGGGTGTAGCCATTGTTGAAATCGATAAACAGCTTGATAGAATCACCGATTGCTGCCCGGACTTCCTTCACAATATCAAAAATATCGTCTGGGTAAGGATTCACGTTTTCCTGACGGATTTGCATCCGTGCCTTCACCCCACGATACCCATCTTCCACAAACCGGGCTGCTCGTGCAGCCATTTCTTTCGGTGTTTGATACCGGCCGTCTTTATTGCGTCCATAGCTTCCATACACCTGGATTTTGTCTTTCCCATTTCCTCCCAACAACCGATGTACAGGTACACCCAGGAGTTTACCCTTCAGATCCCAAAGTGCGCTGTCAATGCCGGAAAGTGAACCGGGATGAAGTCCTCCGATTCCTGATTCGATGCCTTTCAGATAGGCTTCCTGCCAAATTCCTTCGCTATGAAACGGGTCTTTGCCCACCACATATTGGTCCAGATTTTTGGCGATGTAGTACCCGGCTAATTTTCTATTTGAACCATCGACCTCTCCCCATCCTGAGACTCCGGAATCGGTTTCGATTTTCACGAAGCCTGCTTTTTTAAATTCATAGTATTTGAGGGCGGTGATTTTAACATGACCCTCGTTCGCTTTATGGATGGTTTGGGTATTGGTATCCTTCGCGAATGTATTTCCGGGTACCAGACTGAGTAAGGGAAGGGCTGTAGCCCCTTTAAGAAAATGTTTGCGATCCATGCCGGTAGTTTAGGTAAGTATACCTAATATACTTTATCGTTTTTTGAATCCAAAAGGGATTTAGGTGTTGAGACCTGATCCTTGTTAATTCTTTAAAAAACACATCGAAAGCAGATATGATCATACTTATTGTCTTTTAGCGCATTGAATCAATCCCGTCGCATAAGAATGCGTCGCTTCTATTAATGAAATGGCATCAATAGAAAAGCCCGTTGATCAAACGGGCTTCAAAGCTTAAATAAAGAAAAGATGGATCTATTTTTGTTGTACCCCCTCCAGCTGTACAACTTCAATTTTAGCCGTATCTGCGGGTACACGGAGGATAGTTTTAGGCTTTTCGTCAGGATTCCATGTTTTGGTGGTGTGTACGTATCGGTATTCCACAATAGCTTCTTCATCCGTTAGCTTAAGCAACACATAGCCATGATCTCTGGTGTTCGCGTATACTACATTGGGGTTGTATTCCGGGTTTTTGTATCGGGTATCGATTTCACGGGCGCCTTCGTCTCCTATGTATTCATTGTAGTTTGCCGCATTTACGCTGTGTACCACAAACTCGGAAGCCATTGCATAGTTTCCATTTTCGGGACTGTAAACCGAAGGATTTAGCGCAGAATGGGTCACCTCAGAAGATAACGAGCTGTGAAAATCGCCGGTAAAGATCAGGATATTGTCGATATCATCCTCTTCGAAAAACCGTACCAGTTCTTGTTGTTCAACCGGGTATCCGGCCCACATATCCAGGAATTTGGGCTTTCCCCGGTTCACGTGAGCTACATTCAGATCAGAAAACATGACCTGGTTTCCCATGATTCTCCAAGTGGCTTTACTGTTGCTTAACTCCGTTTTTAACCAGTTTTTTTGTTGCTCACCCAGCATAGTCCGGTCGGTGCTGCCAAAGCTGGGTTCGCTTACACTATCGGCTTGTTGAGTACGCTGTAGCCGGCCTTCCAGCATCATCAGATCGGCCAGGTTGCCGATGGAGAATGAGCGGTACAAGGTAGGCTTGTATTCATCCCGAACGGGTAACCATTCAAAATAGGCCTGTACAGCAGCTGCTTTTTTGGCGTCCCAAGTGCCTTCGGTTTCGGGTTGATGATTCTGGGCTCCCATGTCATAGGCGTTATTACTCAGTTCATGATCGTCCCAGATGTTGATGAACGGATGTTGTTGGTGTGCTCTTCGAAGTCCCTCATCCAGTCTGTATTGGGCGTAACGTTCGCGATAGTCCTGTAATGTGGTCAGTTCGGTATCCGGAATATGAAACCGGGTGGTGGTAGAGTCGCCGTAGCGCCCCGCTTCGTACTCATAGATATAATCGCCCAGATGGAGAACCGCGTTAATGGTGTCGTTGTCGGCAATACGATTGTAGGCATTGAAGGGACCGAATTGGTAGTTACTGCAACTTGCAAAGGCCAGGGTAAACGCATCTACATCTCCTTCAGGAAATGTGTTGGTTCTCCCGGTGATAGAGGATTTTCCAAACGCTTCGAATTGATAATAATATCTTGTTCCGGGGGTCAGCCCCTCCGGGATTACTTTCACGGTATAGTCTTTGGTGCGATCTGTTTTTACGGAGCCTGATGCAATGACTTTTGAAAAACGGGCATCTTCAGCCAGTTTCCACGATACAGTTACGGGTTGATGAAAGGGCGGGGTAACTCTTGTCCAGAGTAACACACTGGTTTGCTGAGGGTCTCCTGAGGCTACCCCGTGGTAGAATGGAGCCATGGATTCAGTCAGATCAAACCCGGTTTCAACGAGCTGGTTTACATACGTGGGTTCCTTAGGAGTACATTGTACCAAAGCCAATCCTGCTAAGGTGAGAAAAAAAAGTATTCGCATGATGTAAGTTCTGCTATGAGATGAGGAAAAATGAAAAGGCCCGGGATCGTTTTAACACCCCGGGCTACGTTGAGATTGGTGGTTCAGGCGTTTACCACAAGGGAAGAATAAAATCTGATTCCCGGTTCTGAACAAGAAGTCGGTTCATGTTTATGTTCATGGTCGCAATTCCGGATAGGGTATCAACGGAAAAGTCATCCATGGCCAAACCCAGGGGAATAAAATCAGGAATAATGGCCATCAGCTCGGTTTCCGTACCCTGGATATTGCCATTATTGTTGGCCTCCAGCCCGGCAACGGGGTAGCGAATTCCCAAGTCAATGACTCTCCTTCCTTCTGCAATAAATATTTCCTGTCTCATGAGGTAGATCAGTTCCAGGACGCTTTCCTGGGTATTAGCCGCTGCAATCTGTGTCTGGGTTACACTGGTACCTGATACACTGGGGATAGAAACGGTTGTGTCTTGTCTACTCAGGATCAAACCTTCAACTAAATCACCTCCTGGTTCAAAACGTACTCTTACCGTATCTGAAAGGGGATAATCAGCTCGCGTTCCGCCAGAACGTGTTTCTCTCACATCGTTGACCTGAACAACCGGGCGATTCGCTATAACTTCGACAAGCATAAATGACAGCGTATTTTTTGCATTGTCTATTTCGTTCTGAGCCAGTTGTGCTTCGGCCAGCATTAAGTAGGATTCTTCAATTTTGAATAAGCTGATGGGGCGTTGATCCAGGCCGGAACCGTCTACACTGAAGTATTTAGGATCCAGGAAGTCCAGTCGAGGTAAGGGTGCAAATTCATCCTGGGAGGAATCATACAAAAAGAACTGGAACCCGTTATCCACGTTGCTTTCGCCATCGTACTGTACCTGATAATTCAGCGTGGTGGTCTCAAACCGGACAATGTTCGAAAGCCGTACGGTTTCGGAGATATCACCCCGGTAGTAAGCGATACGAGCCAGTGCAAGTCGACTGGCATTTACCAGGTCGGCATTGGTAGACAGGTCAATTACGCTCGTAAAAAGCGTTTCGGCCCGGGTTAAATGTTCACCGCTGGACAGGATGGGGCCTAAATCTTCTGCAGGAAGACCCGTAAAATATTCTGCTGAAAACAGGGCAGATACGGCAAGGTAGAACGTGAACTCGGCACGCTGCTCCTGCGTGCTTTGATCATCGTTTGGGAGAACTTCGTTCAAACCAAACTCCGCTGCTCTGCGAAGATTATGTACCGCAATTTGCATACGCTCCACATCCAGATCGGTGTTTACAATTTCGGGAATATCGAACACTTTACTGCTCAGGGTTCGGTTGTTGAAATAGTTGTCGGAGGTAAGCTCAGTAAGTTCCACGATAACACTGAGGGTCTGTGCCATTTCTAACCGGGTTCCGTTCAACCATACACCTGCGGCGTTAGGGCTGTCCAAAAAACGGCCTTCCGTAACATTGGGGTTTTCAACATCACCCAAATCGCAACTGCTAACCAGCAGTGCTGCAATCGCTAAAAGGAATATATGTGTCTTCATGATGGGTATATAAATTCTTTAGGTGGTTAAAAATCGATGCGTAAAGAGCCAAGAAACTGGCGGGGTACTGATTCGGCAGCGTAGGCGATACCGCCAGTAGTGGCTCCATTTTGTCCCTGGTCACCACCACTTTGGGTAGCCTCCGGATCAAAACTTGAAGAAGCAAAATTGATGGGGTTGGTAACCGAGAATCCTACCGTTACCCGTTTAACCAGATTATTCAACACAGAAGGTGGAATGGAATAGTTTACCCCAATTAACCGGATGCGGAAGAAGTCGGTACTTTCTATAAACTGATCGGTAAAATTCAGCCAGTTATTGGTGCCATTAGCATCTACCTCGGCCTGAGGAATACCTTCATTATCGGAGGCTGCACCGTAGCGGAAACGGAACTGCCGCTCAAAAGAGTGAGCAAACGCACCCGTTTGATAATCTGCAGTAGAAAACAGGCTGATATTCCGATACGTGGCATTCAGGGACATGCTTCCGAAACGATCAGCTATCGTACTTCCAAGAGGAGTTTGTGGAGTTGTTGAAACCATAACTCCATTTACGAACGTGCCCGTATTTCCGCGAAGGAAACCAATGGGAAAACCTTCCTGTACCACCGTTTGCATGGTTCTGGAGCTAAATCCGTTGATGTTAAACGGCGCGGCGCCCCCGGCATCGGTAAGTTCGTTATTCAGGGTATTCAGCGAGGCAGTGAGACGTACATTCCAGTCTCTGTTCAAAACAGGGACCACGGTTGCAGATAGCTCCCAACCCCAGTTTTCAATTGTGCCTACATTTTGAAGGATAAGCTCATCACCAACCGAAGCGGCCGGCGGTACAAATAACAGAGCATCCCGTGTTTCAGAGTAATAATAGTTCACCCCAAACGATAAACGATCGTTAATGAACCCGATATCTGCTCCTGTTTCAAAGGTGTAGATAAACTCCGGCCCGATGTCATCATTCCCAACCTGGCCGGTTGTAGCAGCTTGTCCATTCAGAAATCCCTGAACATCTACGGTTGGCTCACTGATAAATGGTTGAGGGAAATTCCCGGCTACCCCATAATTGGCCTGCAGCTTCAGATAAGAAATAATGGAAGGGTCAATATTCTCAAAGAAAAAGGGTTCCGCACTTACCAGGTAGGAGGCTCCTACTTTTGGATAAAATTGGGTGCCCAGATCGTCGCCAAAAGCCGTGTTTCCGTCACCACGCAATCCGAATTCCACGAAATAGCGATTTTTATAGCCAATGTTTTCCTGAACATACACTCCGTAATTCGCAACTTCCGAATAGAATTCATCACTCTGGGTAACGGCAGCCTGACCAATGGACTGGGCACCATCGCGAACGTCTTCGCCGCTGTAGGCGACTTGCCGGTCTTCATTACGCCAAAACTGCCCGCCAACGGTTGAAATAAACGAGAAATCAGATAGTTCATAACGGTGTTGCGCGGTCAGTTCACCGGTAAGACCCAGGAAGTTTCGGTTGAAGTTTTGGATGGATCCACGATTAAATAGCCCGTTTTCGGGGGATAAATCATCAATATGATTCAGATATTGATTCGTTGTGACGATGGTTTCGTCCTGCACCCGGTAGTCAAAACCGGCGGTAGCCCGGATCACCAGATTTTGAACGGGATTGTACTCCAGGCTTTGAGAGGTCTGAACACGGTTAATGCTGGTACTGTTGTCCTGAAGCGCTTCAGCAGTAGTAACAAACTCCTGCATGAGGGCAAAATCGGCGTCAGACAATTCGTCCAGATTGGGGTTAAAACCAGGTCCGGTGAAGAGGGAAGAGCCGGATTCGGTGTACCATAGTCCGGTATATCCACCTTGGTTTCCGTTACGAACCCGGAGGAAGTTATTCCGGGTATAGCTTAATGAGCTTCGGAACGTTAAGTCATCGTTGAGGTAGGCGGTAAAACCGGTTCGAAAAGCTGTTCTGGAGTTTGCGTTTTGGTTTTGGATCCGGAATCCTTCGTCGTCGGTATGGGAACCCGAAAAGCTATAGCCTAACCGGTTGTTCCCACCACTTACCGTCACGTTATAGTTTTGGAACAATCCATTCTGATAGAGTAACTCTGATGTACGGTCAAAATGGAGGAAGTCTTCGGTTGGGGTTGTGGCTCCTATTTGGGAGCTGAATGTCACATCCAGGTCCCCGGCGCCCGATTTTTTTGTGAAGATCTGAATTACGCCATTACCACCATCCGATCCGTACAGGGTTGTGGCGGCCCCGCCATTAATGAATTCCACCCGCTCAATGTTCTCGGCAGGAATATCGGCCAAGGCACTGGTAGCCGCACCGCTGGTTTGTCCACCGCCCAGGGTGGCTGCCGTATTCAGGTTATCCACCCGTACTCCATCCACATACACAACCGGGGTGGAGTTTATGAACGCAGAAACCACGCCTCTCGATCGAACAATGGAAGAGCTGCCTGGCTGACCGTTTGTTAACCGTACCTGCGCATTGGGTAGCTGCGCCTGAAGAAGTTCATCAATTCGTGTGGAAGGTATATTTTCGAGCTGGCGGGCACTGATAGACACTACATCGGTTGAGAGTCTGCGTTCTTCCATGGCAATTCCCTGCCCGGAAATAACAATTTCGCTCCCCTTGATGAAATCTTCTTTCATTTCAATATCAAGAGGAACAGAGAAATTCATTTCAGCAAGATTCACTTCCACCGTTTTGTATCCGAGATACGTGAACTGTAGTGTGGCATCTGCTAACGAACCAGGGATAGCTAAAGAAAACAAGCCATCAACATTGGTTACGGTACCCGTTCGGGTTCCCTGAATTTGGATGGAAACCCCGATCAGAGGTTCACCGGTTCGGTCATCCGTTACCGAACCGCTTAACATATTTGATTGAGCTTTCAGTGCATGCTGGCTAACCAGCAACATGCAAAGAAAAAGAATAGTGCGCATAAACAACTGGGTTATAGTTAGGTTTTTGGAGAAGCGATCCTAAGCTAATTGCCCACTATTATTGGATTGTTATCCTGTATTTACGGATAGTTGAACTTGATGATTATACTTCAGTTATCAGTTTTATGATCCTAAGAAAAGGCGAAGATAAAACAAGTTCTTGGATGAGAAGACTCTGTTTTAACAAATCCTAGAGTAGCCGTTTTTTGGAAAAATTAACCGAGTATTATGTTATAGGGGTGGTTTGGTTTTTTTACATGCTTTCAGGTTGTTTTGAAAATAAAAAGCCTGCGTAGAGACAGGCTTTTTTAGTAATGATGAAAGCAGCAGTTGTTTTTCCCTACCTATGTTCAGATCAGGTATGGAGTTCTCCTTTTCATGATCATGGACAAGCTAAGCTATCGCCTGACGACATCTCCTCTTTTTAGCGATAGACCAGGTTTTCCATTCTTAAAACGAGTGGGCGTAGATTTCATCCCGCTTTCTGTTGGTTTTAGCACATTGAAATGAAGATGTGGCTTCGTGGTAAATCCGGTTTCACCTGAAATGCCAATCGGTTGACCAGCAGTTACGGTATCGCCCACATCCACGAAGCTTCCATTATAGATAAGGTGTACATACTGGGTGTACAGCCCCGAATGAGGATGGAAAAGGGTGATGAAATTGGCATAATCCCTCCATTTTTTATCCTTACCGCCGTTTTTATAGGCTTGTACCACGCCAACTACATATCCATCATCAGCAGCAGAAATGGTGTCACCAACGGCTAAATCGAAGTCGAGTGCATAACGGGAATAATCGGTTTGATGGGAAAGACGTCCATTATAGGGTTGCATAATGGAGTATGACTTTCCTTTGGGAAAGGGAAATAAGATGGCTTGAGGCTGTATGGAAGCAGTCGGATCTCCGATAGTGGCCCCAAAGCGAACACTGGAATCCGTTCGGAATACAGGCGAGGTTACGATGAATACCGTATCCAGCAAAGGAGGGAGCGTAATCGGGAATGTGGTGTTTATGACCTCATTCAAAACGGAGTTCTCTGATTGAGCGGTAATCCGTAGAGGTGCATGTATCGGATTGCTAATGGCTACCTGAAGGGTATCTCCCCGAAAACTCCGGTTCAAGGTTAAGTTAAACTGATTCACCTTGTTTTGAGGCAGCTGACTGCATCCACAGAGTAAGCATACAAGGATAAGACTAACACGCATAAAAAAGGCCCTATTGATCGTACAACAGGGCCTAACATAGCATTTTGCTGGCAGTGTTGCTTATAAGCCCAGTGCCTCTTCCATCAGACGAAGCTGTTCTGCATCATGCATTTTTTTCTGCCCTGCCGCAGGAGAAGCAGCGGCCTGCCGACCGGCATAATGCAGCTTTTGGTTATCGGCCATTACCTCAGATAAACGTGGTGCCACAAAGGTCCAAGCTCCCATGTTTTTTGGTTCTTCCTGGCACCAAACCACGTCGGTTACCTTAGTTTGTGCAGTAAGGTAGGCTTCAATGTCTTTATTGGCGAATGGGTAGAATTGTTCTAACCGTGCAATAGCCACATCATCAATGCCTTTATCCTGGCGGTGTTTCAACAGATCGTAGTATACCTTTCCGGAGCAAATCACGATTCTTTTCGCGGTTGCAATCTCTTCATCTACAATGAAGGGCTTGAACGATCCCGAAGCTAATTCTTCGGTATTCGATGTGGCCAATGGATGACGAAGTAAACTTTTAGGTGTCATCAAAACAACAGGCTTCTTCGCTTCCTGTAATGCTTGCTTACGGAGCATATGGTAGTATTGAGCCGGTGTGGTCAAATTCATCACCCGCATATTATCCTCGGCACACAACTGAAGGAATCGTTCCAGACGTGCTGAAGAGTGTTCCGGTCCCTGACCTTCGTACCCATGGGGTAAATTCAGAACTACAGCTGATTGCTGTCCCCATTTGGCTTCGGAAGAAGAAAGGAACTGGTCGATGATAATCTGGGCACCGTTCGCAAAATCTCCAAACTGGGCTTCCCAGATAACAAGTGAGTCCAGTTTTTGAGCGCTGTATCCAAATTCAAAGCCCAAAGCTGCGAATTCGCTCAACAGGCTGTTATGTGGATGGAATAATGCCTGACCCTCTGCTACATGGTTCAGGGGAGTGAAGGTCTGATTTGTTTCGGTACCATGTAATATGGCATGCCGGTGAGAAAACGTACCTCGTTCAACATCCTGTCCGGTAAGACGAACCGTTACACCCGATTTGAGAAGAGAACCGAAGGCAAGGGCTTCGGCAAATCCCCAATCGATTTTCTTTTCGTTCTTTTCAACGATTTCGGCTTTTTTTGCAAGCTGTCGAAGCAGCTTGGGGTTGGCGTCGAAGTCTTTGGGTACGGTATTGATCTTAACCGCAATATCTTTGATTTCGTCTGCCGGGAATGTGGTATCGGGGAAAGCGTCCCACTTTTCCTGAGGCGTTTCCAGACGGTCGATCAGTTGTTCTGTAATTTCCAGGTTTGGAGCCTGTTTGGCATCCTCATGGGCGTCTAGTAATAACTTATCAAATTCATCAAAAATAGCCTGTGTCTCTTCTTTGGTGAGCTCATTATTCTTCACCAAAAAGTCGGTGTAGATATCACGTACCGGTGGTTGTTCCTTTATCTCCTTGTACATGCCGGGCTGGGTGAATGCCGGTTCATCGCCTTCATTATGGCCATGCTTACGGTACCCGATCAGATCGATGATAACGTCTTTACCAAACCGGCTTCTGTATTCCAGTGCCATTTGTATAGCATGTACGGCGGCTTCGGGTCGGTCGCCGTTTACATGGAAAATAGGTGCCAGGATCATCTTGGCCAGATCAGAGGCATACTCCGTAGAGCGACCATCTTCGGGAAGGGTGGTAAATCCAATCTGGTTATTGATGATGATGTGCATGGTGCCCTCTGTTTTGTATCCATCCAGCAACGACATATTCAGAGTCTCGGCAACCACGCCTTGTCCTGCAAAGGCCGCATCTCCATGCATAAGCACGGGAAGTATTGATTTGGTATCATCCGGATTCATGTGATCCTGTACCGAACGTACGGCACCTTCCACCACAGGATTAACGGCCTCGAGGTGACTGGGGTTTGGCATGAGCTTAATCTCAATTTCTTTACCATCCGCTGTGGTGTGCACTCCTTTTGCACCGAGGTGATACTTTACATCGCCGGAGCCCTGGATAGAATCAGGATCTATGTTGCCTTCAAATTCGGCGAACACCCGGTGATAAGGTTTGTTCATGATGTTTACTAGGATGTTTAATCTTCCCCGGTGCGCCATGCCCATAAATACCTTGTTGATATCCTCGTGTCCTGCTTTTTCGAGCATGAAATGAATCATGGGGATCAGAGTTTCTGCCCCCTCTACCGAAAAGCGCTTGTGTCCAATGTATTTCTTGTGGAGAAACTCCTCGAAAGCCATAGCCTGATTCAGTTTATGGAGTATCTCTTTTTTATCGTCTTTTGTAAGGGTTGGTTGATTCGCCGTGGATTCCATCCGCTCACGAAGCCACTTTCGTTCTTCCAGGTCGAGCAGGTGCATGTATTCCGCTCCGATGCTACCGCAATAGGTATCGCGGAGCAGCTTAATGATTTCGCGTAGAGTGGCCCGCTCTTTTCCTCCCAATCCTCCACAATAGAACTCACGATCTAAATCCCATAACGAGAGTTCGTAATATTCTAAATCTAGTTCCGGGTTATGCCCTGGTTCATTTCCAAGCGGGTCAAGATCGGCTAACACATGGCCGCGCATTCGATACATGTTAATCAGGCGCCAGACTCCGATGGCTCTGCGGTCTTGTTCCAGGCGGTTATCTTTTCCGGAAAACGGACCTGAGTAGGTGTCTTCACCATATGGAATGGGTTCGTATGGGATATCCAAGTCCGTAAAGATGGTATCGTAAAAATCCCGGTTACCATTAAGTAAATCAGCAATTTCTTTCAGGAATGATCCCGATTCTGCCCCCTGGATCACCCGGTGATCGTAGGTACAGGTCATCGTCATTACTTTGCTGATACCCAACTGATTCAGCACTTCACGTGACATAGACTGGTACTCGGCGGGGTAGTCAATAGCTCCGGTTGCAATGATGGCACCTTGTCCCTGCATCAACCGGGGGACCGAAGAAACGGTGCCAATAGTACCAGGATTGGTAATGCTGATGGTAGTACCCTGGAAATCTTCAATGCCTAGTGTTCCGGAGCGCGCTTTGTTAACCAAATCGGCATACGCATACAAAAATTCTTTAAAGTTCATCTTGTCCACGCCCTTAATGTTGGGTACAACAAGATTTCGTGTGCCGTCTTTATTTGGTAAATCAACGGCAATTCCAAGGTTCACCTGGTCCGGTACCGCCTTGTAAAAGGTGCCGTTTTCTTCAAACAGGGTGTTATTGATGCCAGGGTATTCCTTTAGTGCTCTTACAATGGCCCAGGCAATAAAATGAGTAAACGAGGCTTTAGGCTCGTTCCGGTTTACGAGATGGCGATTAATAATCGTACGATCTTCAATCAGCATCTTCATAGGCAGTACACGCAGCGAAGTAGCGGTTGGTACTTCAAGGCTGGCATCCATGTTTTCCACAATTTTTGTGGCAACACCTTTAATCTTGATGAGTTCGGCATTCTTTGGAGCGGCCTGCGTTTTCTTTTCAGGTGTAGCAACCGAGGTTGTACCATTTACTGGCGCTGGTGTGGTTGTCACTGGTGCAGCGACTGTTCCATTCGAGGTAGCAGGAACAGGGGTCTCTTCCGGAGCAATGCCATTCAATTCATCGAAATAGCGTTTCCAGTGCAGAGGTACAGAATTTGAATTTGCTTTGTACTGATCGTATAACTCTTCGACTAATGCGGAATTAGGACCGAAGATGGCCTCTAGTGATTTCAATGGTGATGAACCTCTTAAGGTTTATTGCAGAGTGGTATTTGATGTGAACAAAACTGGAAGCAAATGGTTCAGATGCACTTACTTAACCTTGAAAGTAAAAAAATAGGCATTTAAAAACGATGCTGGCTTATGCTTGAAAATACCTTTTATC
>JBCBST010000019.1:0-37480 GCA_039819115.1 Bacteroidota bacterium | reverse complement strand
CCGGATCTTCTTTTGACTTTCCAATCTGAGTGTAAATATTGATCAGCTTATCCCACTGTCGTTCCAGGTTAAAGCTTGGATACCCTTCAATGCTATCTGGTTTCTTGCATATCATCCAACGGCCATAGCGCAGGGCAAACTCGTAGTCTTTATTCTTATAGTTCGTATTGAACAGTGAAAATGCAGCTAATTCTCCAATACCGTCTGGCACTTCAGGATTGCAATCCTGGGCCTGAACCGATAAAGAGCTAACCAATAAAATCCCTGATAGTAGTAGTATTTTTCTCATGGTTTTATGCATTATTAAATGAGTTACATAGGTAAACATACCAAATGACGGAATTATTACTTTAAGATTATCTAAGTTTTCTTCTGATAAACATAGCCTCACCTAAGTTTATACTCATGGTGACCGACCAAATATTCTCGCGTACCAGATTATCAGCAGAGGTTCCTCTCATTCCATAACGTACTCCAATATCAATGGAAGAGAAGCTTCTTCGTTGTGACGAGCCTAAGATACCAATGCCACCCGAAAACCACACCGTACTGATATCATTTCCCTGAATATTTAAATGTCCGGTATCGTAGGCTATGCCTGCATCGTATCTTAACGCTCCTAAAAATGACTTTCGGGTAGATCGATAGGGATGAAATTGCAGTCCCAGACCCAGATTCCACCGATCTTTGGTGTTTGAGTCCTCCTCAAAATCATTACTGAAGGTACTCCACTGTTGGAATTGTGCTTCCGTGGAAACATTGAGGAATCTTCCCGGAAAGAAGGAGACCCCAAAACTGGTCTCAAGAGGTAATTCAATTTCACCATCTTCTTCCGAAAAACGGACGGTTTGGGCGTCTCCACCCACTAATTCCGTACTTGTGGAAAACCGGGTGGTATTTATGGACGAGGGTGGGGTAAATGTAGCCCCCATGGAAAGTATGTCTGAAGTACCATTTGAGCCTGGAATTCTATAAAAAACCCCAAAGCGATGAGCAAAGCCAAAACCTTCTGTAAAGGTGTTCACGTCGTTGGCTACAATGCCTAAGCTTGTCACTACTTCTGATGACATGAATTGTAAAGAAGGAGCGTATCCAATACTGAGGCGTTTATTAATCAACCAGCCCAGTCCAATTTCCGCTCTCGAAATACCCCCGCGAGACTCATTGCTGGTTGCAAACCGCAGGGTATCACCAGTAAATGATTCTTGTGGAGATAATACGGCTGTTTCGCTGAAGTTATATCCTGTGGAGGTTACGGGGTATACGGCTGCCGATAGCCCCCATTTGCTTTGCTGCAGAGGAAACACAAGATGAAGAAAATTGAGACTGAGCAGCGAATTTGTTGTGGTCACTCCATTTTGTGTAGCATCAATCGAACTTATGCTCAAGCCTGTGGTGCCTTTTGTTCGCGAAACGGTACCCCAAAGTGCGGGATTGGATAAACCTGAACCAAACAAATCGATTAAAGACACCCCCTGAATACCCATTGATGTAAACTGAGCGGATCCGGTGTTTACGGGGAACCCTGCGCCCTCACCAGAATACGTTGTACCGGAAGAGGTTAGGCCCTGAGCGAAAACGGACAATGAGCACGCCAGAATGAAAACCGGAATAAGAGAAAAACGGATCGTTATCATTCTATAGCTCCAAAAAAGTAAATACAATTTGCGGCCTCTTGGTCAAATCTATAGCCCGTTCATCAAAAATCTGCGTTGAAAAGATTTTACCGTTACTTGACCGTAACGCAAACACAAGCTCTTCCCTTTGGGGCGTACCAAAAACAATTTCATTAACAAACGTGCTTATGGAAGTACGAAAAGCTCCGTCCTGGCTTCCTAATAAGAAGGTAGAAATGTTGTCTATCGTCCCGAAGGATAACGTGAACGCGCTGTCTAACCCAAATTCACTGATTACCTGTCCTAACAGGATTTCTTCTCTGAAATGCCCATTTGATAACGATTGCTGCAGAAGCGTGGTGTCTACACTGAAAACCAGCTCTGCATTAACCAGTTTTTTATCCTTGGCCATTTCATAAATACCAGTTGTATCGAATTCGAGTACAGACTGAAATGGAGTTAACAATGGTCTTGAATCCAGTTGGGCAGCACTGCTTTCCCGGTTAAGGCTATACGCACTATGCAGGATACTCTGCGTCATCGTATCTGTCGCAGAGATGATGGTAAATTGAGAACGTACCCGTTGTATGTAACTGATTGCATTATTTCCGGCTTCAGGTACAATAACAAATCCGGGAAAATCTTCAATATACTGAGATCGGGCCGTAGCGGACGTATCGTTATAAAAATCCGCATATCGTTCTACAAAAGCCTGACCCAGAACCACTTCGAGAGAGTCTTGCTGGTGCGTTTTAGTAAAACTTCCAATCGGATTGGCTTCGTCATACATAACCTGGTCGGAGGATCTCCAGCTCTGATCGCGCCAGTCATTCGTTATCTGGTAAATCGTGTAAGCGGATTCAGCCGTGGTATCACCGTAAGTAACCTCATCAAAGGAGAGGTTCATAATAAATCGGTCGGTAGGAAGGAGGGTGTCAAAATCAGTTTCCTGCTGTAAGTTCGGCCGGAATATTCCAAGGGTTTCAATGTTTCCGAACAGGGCATCTGCATAGTTCCCGATTGCTATAAACTCCAGGCTGCCGGTATAAGTATCGTAACTTTCGGCACTGATTCCATCAATATACAGCGTGTCTGTAAAGACAGTATTGGAATTCGGGTTTAAATTGGTTCCTGCAATATTATCTGAGCTACATTGAGAAGTAACCACCCCGAAACACACCAAAAAAAGTAAAAGCCGCCATGAAGTGGCAGCCTTTGTCATTTTATTTAAAATCAATGCTTAAAACTCCTTAATCGGCATCTGATATCGTTCGGTAGTATTCAGAAAATTTACTTGATACATCTTCAGGAGCTCCCTGGATCTTGTGAGGAGTGATTCCAAATTCTTCGAACGTGTTATTAAATTCATCTTTAAGGTAGTTCCCAGTCACTACGTGATCGCTGTATTGTAGTCCAACACGAAGCAAATCCACTTTACCATTATGTAGCAGGCTGTCCACTTCCACGTCTTCTGGTAATCCTAAAAGATCAAAAATACGAGGTGAGTCTGAGTTTCCTTCATTTTGCGGATGGTGCAGGTTATACACAATCTGCGTGTTCTGGAAAATCTTCTCATCTTTATATTTCGTTTTTACCAGAAGGGGAATAAGACCCGCCGGCCAGTCGTGGCAGTGAATAATGTCTGGTTCCCAACCCAGCTTCATAACCGTTTCAAGCACCCCTTTATTGTAGAAGGCCAGGCGTTCGTCATTATCTTTATAATATTCTTCGCTATTCGGCTTTTTGAACAAGCCTTTTCTTTTGAAATACGTGTCGTTATCAAGAAAGTAGACCTGCAGCTTGGCATTAGGAATACTCGCCACTTTAATCTTCATACTCTCCTTATTCTCACCTACTTCCACCTCAATACCAGAAAGACGGATAACTTCATGGAGGCGATTACGACGGTCGTTTATAGTGCCATATTTTGGGAGGAGTATACGAATCTCGAATCCTTTGTCTTGTAGAGAAGCAGGTAAAAACCGGAGTAAATCTGCGGTGTAAGTCATGCGGGCGAAGGGGGAAATTTCTGCCGCTGCGTATAGTATCTTCATAAATAGTTATTGGGCTAAAAGCCTTAGTCTTTTGAGTTTGAAATAGAGTTTTTATCGATGACTTCATCCAGCTCTGAATTGTCTTCAATAGCATAAAAGTCTAAAAGGGTATCACCCCGCAAACCCTGACGTATTGTTTCCAGTGAAATTACCTCTTGTGGGGGGATGTTACCAAGATTCACATTGCTTCCAAATTTCTTGGTAAACCACACTTGTTGTTCTTTTTTGGGTGCTTCAAAGATGAGCACATCCTGATCTATCTGATCGGTGATTTCTTCGATCAACCCCGACCGTATTTCTCCATTCGGTCTGAATACGCCTACCGTACCACTTTCTCGTGCTTCGCATATGACTTTTTTAGACCCGGCCTCCAGCTCTTGTTGAATAACCCGCACCCATTTGTAGGGGGGCATAATCTCATTAGGGTTTTTGCTACCCACTTCAGAATACACTGTAAATTCCTGGCTCAATTCCCGGATCATCTGCTGCTTTTTTTCATCAGAAATCCAGATCGTGCCATTCGAAACTTCCAGAGATTCAATGTTATAGTGCCGGAGAAGACCTACATAATCTGAAAGCTGGTTTCTCATAACGTAGGCTTCAAACAGAGTTCCACCAAAGTAAACCGGGATACCAGCGTTGGTATAGACCTCTATCTTGTCTTTCAGGCGGGGAGTTACCACCGAAGTACCCCAGCCCAGTTTCACAACATCAGTAAACGCTGATCCAACTTCGCAAAAATCCTCCGTTTCACGTACACTCAGGCCTTTATCCAGGACCAACGTCATCCCGGCCGACCGTGGTTTCTGAGTTCGTTTAGGAAGGTTGTTCAACTCAAAAGACATATATCCTAATAAAATTTAAGCTTGGAATATACGAAAAAGCCTCACTCTTTTGAAATGAGGCTCATCGTCATTTACTTTTCTACCTTACGATTCGACCATTCGATATACTCGGTAATCCGACCTTTATCCAGATTCTCCAGCATATCTGGCGTGTATCGCCACAGCCAGTTATTTTGAACGGTGCCCGGCGTATTCATACGGTGGGTTCCATCTAAGCCGAGGTAATCCTGAAGGGGAAAAATAGCCTGGTCGGCGACAGAGAACATCCCCATGCGGATAAAATCCCAGTGGATTTGATTCCCATCACTTTGCGCATACACACGAGCTCTGTGCTGTTCTACCCCGGGAGCTGTATCATACCATCCTCTGGCCGTGTCATTATCGTGTGTACCCGAATAGGTAACACTGTTCTGCGGGTAGTTATGAGGTAAAAACACATTCTGCGCATCAGAATCAAAAGCAAACTGAATGATCTTCATGCCCGGGAAATCGTACCGATCCCGAAGTTCTTCCACTCCTTTTGTAATAAATCCCAGGTCTTCGGCTATAATGGGTAGTTCTCCACACTGTTCTAAAATAGAATCGAAGAATGTGGCTCCGGGTCCTTTCACCCACCGCCCTTTTACGGCCGTTTGTTCCGTTGCTTTTACCTCCCAATAGGCATCAAATCCGCGAAAATGATCGACCCGAATCGCGTCATACATTTCGAACATTTGTTTGAATCGATTCACCCACCAGGAAAAGTTTTCTTTTTCCAGCTCTTTCCATTTATATAACGGGTTACCCCACAACTGCCCTGTTTCACTGAAATAGTCGGGGGGTACACCGGCAACAAGCTTCCGGTTTCCTTTTGCATCTACTTCAAAAAAACGAGGATTTGCCCAAACATCTGCACTATTATGATCGACAAAAATAGGAATATCACCTACCACACGAATATTCCGCTCGTTTGCGTAGCTTTTTAATGCATTCCACTGCTTGGAAAACTCGTACTGTTTCCAGTATTGAAGGCGGATCTCATCCTTATGATCTTTTTTCCATGCCTTCAAGGCCTCTGGTTTACGACGGGCAATGTCTTCGTGCCAGGTGTTCCAGGGCTGCATATTGTATGATTGTCCGACGGCCATGAACAAAACGTAATCGTCTAACCAGTGCTTATTCGTCCGTTTAAACGACTTGAAGGCCTTTTCTTCTTCTTCCGATTTGTTAGCGTAAAATCGCTCTGCGGCCAGAGGAAATAATCGATCTTTGTTTGAAAACGCAGCCTCGTAATCGACCGTGGCATGAGAGGGCAACACAGCTGATTGTGCTTCTTCTCTGGTTAGTAATCCTTGCTCTACAAGCCGATCTATGCTGATCAGATAAGCATTGCCTGCAAAAGCTGAATAACTGGCATAAGGCGAAAAACCATATCCTGTTGGCGTTAATGGTAGTACCTGCCAAATGGTTTGATTGGTTTCGTGTAATACATCCAGAAACTGGCGGGCTTCGTGACCAAAATCCCCAATACCATAGGTTCCAGGAAATGACGTGGGGTGAACTAACGTACCCGCAGATCGTTGAAATCGCATTAATTCTCTATCCCTTAGGTTTTAATATAACTCCCGCTAATGGAGGGATGGTTAAAAAGATGTGAGCGGGTTGACCGTTATGATCTCCCCATTGTGCATGAATAACATCATCGCCGGCATTACTGCCTCCGTAATATTCCGAATCGCTATTAAGGAGGGTCTGATACTCACCAGCATGAGGCACACCAATTTTGTAGCCATGATGTACGGATGGTGTAAAATTAAGTACCACTAAAACAAAGTCATCCGTGTTTTTTGCCTTCCTTAAGAAAGACAACACACTGTTATCGGAATCATTGATATTTACCCATTCAAAACCACGCCAGTCGAAATCCACTTCATGCAACGCTTTTTCATGTGTGTTAATTCGATTCAGGTCAGAAACCAGCTGTTGGAGTCCTTTGTGCTTTTCCCATTCCAACAAATGCCAGTCTACCGATTTGCTTTCATTCCATTCTTCCCATTGACCAATTTCACACCCCATAAATAACAGGTTTTTTCCCGGGTGAGCATACATATACGTATAAACTAAGCGTGCATTTGCAAACTTCTGCCAATCATCACCTGGCATTTTGGATAGCATAGACCGCTTCATGTGTACTACTTCATCATGAGAAAACGGGAGGGTAAAGTTCTCGGAAAACGCATAAATCAAAGAAAACGTAAGCTGCCCCTGGTGATACCTCCTGTAAATGGGGTCTTTTTCCATGTAGTCCAGGGTATCGTTCATCCACCCCATATTCCACTTATAATCAAAGCCTAAACCACCCATCTCCGTTGGACGTGAAACACCCCCCCAAGATGTAGATTCCTCAGCAAAAGTAAGTACTCCCGGATGCTTAGCATGTACTGTATTGTTAAACGTACGCAGAAACTCGATGGCCTCAATATTTTCCCGACCACCATACTTATTGGGAATCCATTCTCCTTCTTCGCGTGAATAATCCAGGTATAACATAGAAGCTACGGCATCCACTCTTAACCCATCGATGTGGAAGCGGTCTAGCCAGTACATCGCATTAGAGATGAGGAAATTTTGCACCTCGGTACGACCAAAGTTAAAGATGCAGGTTCCCCAGTCTTTGTGTTCTCCTTGGCGGGAATCTTCGTGCTCAAATAGTCCGGTACCATCAAATCTACGGAGACCATGATCGTCTTTTGCAAAATGAGCCGGCACCCAGTCTACAATTACCCCGATTCCTGCCTTATGGCATTCGTCCACGAAATACATGAAATCGTGCGGGGTTCCAAACCGGCTGGTTGGAGCAAAATAACCCGTAATCTGATAGCCCCATGAGGGGTCGTAAGGGTGCTCCGCAAGAGGTAGTAGTTCAATATGGGTGAAGCCCAGGTTCTTTACATAGGGAATCAACTCGTCTGCCATTTCACGATACGTCAGAAACACTTCTCCAAACTCGCCTTTTCTGCGCCACGACCCGGCATGCACTTCGTAAATATTAAGGGGCTTGTCTAACTGGTGATGCTCAACCCGACCTTCCATCCAATCCCCGTCATTCCAGTGATAACCCTCGGTGTTATACACGAGAGATGCCGTATCCGGCCGTTTCTGAGCATAAAAAGCAAAGGGATCCGACTTTTTAAGAGGAGGGTCCTGAACCGGGGTTTTAATTTCGAATTTATACTGGTCGCCTTCCGAGACATGAGGGATAAACACTTCCCAAATACCCTGGTCATGATATTTTCGCATTCGATGCACCCGGCCGTCCCAATTGTTGAACGACCCGATAACACTCACACGGCTTGCACTTGGAGCAGTGACTACAAAATGAGTCCCAAAAACACCGTCAATGGTTTTTGGATGCGCACCCATAAAGTCATAGGCCTCAAAATGATTTCCTTCCCCCCAAAGTTGTAAATCAAAAGAGCTTAACAAAGGCTCAAAAGCATAGGGGTCTTTCACCTGGAATAACTCTCCATGAAAAGGTTTAATCTCCAGGGTATAGTCAAACCTGTGCTTACGTCTGGGAATTACACCTTCGAATAATCCTTCCTCCGACAACCGTTTTAATTCTACCGGTTTAGCCTTACCCACAAGAACGCGTACCTGTTCAGCTTCCGGTCTGAAAACACGTACAACCCATTCAGATTTACCACCCTTTTTCTCTTCATGAAGTCCCAGTACCGAAAAAGGGTCTCCATGTGAACCATCCGAAATCTCAGAGATAATGTATTCCGTAAGCATCGTATGTCACCACCGATTAAAAATTTGAACAAAGATAACAAAAATCCATTAATCTTTACGTTGAGGTTATATGGATTGAGGCCGTATGAATCGCTACTTTTTAGCATGCAATCTACCCAATTCATTGCCCGGCGTTACCTGTTTTCGCGCAGTCATATTTCGTTGATTTCCACCCTTACGACCATAAGTATTGTAGGGGTTAGTATTGGAACGGCCCTCTTAATTATTGTACTCTCTGTTTTCAATGGTTTTTTTGATGTGATTAAGGGGTTTTTACAAGCCTCCGATCCGGATATCAGAATTGAGTCGTCTCTTTCTTCCACTTTTTTACCTTCCGATTCACTCATCCAGGTTTTACGCTCGGAATCGTTAATTGAGGAATTCTCCCCATATGTTGAAGGAAAGGCCCTGTTGGTGTTCAAAGATCGAAGCAACCAGGTTATCCCCGTAAAAGGGATTGACATGAGTTCCTTTTTTCTGCTCCAAACAGTTGAAGGAAGTATGATACGAGGCGTTTTTGATGTTGATGTACGAGATCGTACACCCGGACTGATCGTACACAGCGGTATGAGTTCTTTGCTTAACCTGTACGTTGAAGACGAAGTTGCTTTGCTAAGCGCAGCCGGTATGCGGAGAGCCTTAACTCAAATTACCGTTCCAAGAAGCACCCGGTTTGAAGTGAGGGGAATTTACAACCTGGAGCAAATCTCGAACGGACCACAAGCATTCATAGATCTGGAAGCTGCCCGGCGGCTTTTTAAACTCAGAAATGAGGTTTCAGGCTACGATATTCGCTTAACTAACCAAGCACAGGCAGAAGAGGTCAAAGCCGTGCTCAATTCTAAACTTGATGACCGGTATACCATTTCGACCTGGTACGATTTACAGAAACCACTATATGACGTGATGAATCTGGAAAAATGGGGCGCGTATGTCGTGTTGAGCATTATCGTGTTGGTTGCCGTACTCAATATCCTGGGCTCGCTCACTATGATTGTAATTCAAAAACAACGGGATATCGGTATTCTTCGGGCTATGGGGCATTCTCCAAGTGCTATTAAATCCATTTTTCGTCAGCAGGGTTTTTACATCGGGTTAATTGGATGTGGAGCGGGAGGTATTATTGGTATTACCATTACCTGGCTCCAGCATACCTTCGGGCTGGTAAAGATGTCTTCCGCGTTTATCATCGACGCCTATCCTGCTCACTTACAATTGTGGGATGTGGTGCTTATTCTTTCCGTGAGCATGATGTTGTGTATTCTGGCCAGCTGGTACCCGGCTAACCGGGCTGCGTCTATTGAGCCTGCCGATGCCGTTCGGCACGAATAGTCTTAAAAGCCGCATCTGCAGAGTGCGGAAAATTTGCTATACTCCACCATGAAGCCACGCAGCACCTTTCATTTTCGATACCCATCTAACATCCACGAACTGGATCTGGCTACGATGGTTACTATGTATCGCATGCGAGGTGAACCAAGAAAGTCATCGCCGGGAGAGTATTTTGCCTGTTCCATTTCGCATGATATCATTAAAGAAGGAAAATGGTGGTTTGGGTTATTCTATTCTCAAAAAGTATGGGACGCTCTGATCACAAAAGGTTCAGAAGGTTACCCACTTACCGATGCCGAGCTTACCATTTTAGGTATGGTGTTTGTGAGCAAAGACCTGTATCACCGGGAGTATATTGAACAACATGCGGGAATTACCGAAAAACTGGCCTACCTCGTGTTAAATGATCTGCGTTCTTTTGGATTTTTAGACGAGGATGAAAGCGGTCTTTTACGGATTACCCCCAGAGGAGAAAAAGCATTACATGGCATTGCCCGTCGTATTTACGAAAAGCGATTTATGCCTGAAATGCTCGAAAACTACACCGCACCGGAGATTCCGGTCATTGAGCGAGCCCAACGCTCCGATAAAGAACAAACCAGTTTATTTTAATCGTTCTGCTGTTCAACTGGCCATAAGCACATTTCTAACCTCAGAAATGAGGAGCAGAAGAATCAAAATCCCAAACAGTATTGAGTACGCTTTAACCGACGTTAAAATAACGGAGCCCACGGCTTTCCAGGTGGTAAGACCAAGCGTTAATTTGAATACCTGCACTTCCTGTATAAACCAAACGATCAGGTATGAAGAACTCAGAATGGCGTAGATAAACCAAAGAATGGTTTTTGTCTCTTCTGTTGATCCTGACGGCGTGTTTAAAAACTCCTCTGCATTCCAAATAAGCTCATGGAAAAATTTAAGCTGGCCTAATCCGCTGATAATCTGAGCGGGAGCTGCAATATAAATCTGTGTGTAAAAGGTGTCTCTTATGGTTGTATAGGTGATTTCTTCTCCTTGTTTTCGCTGTAGTCGCACGGCAAAAACAAGTGGAGGAACAGTGAGCAGGCAGGCCACTCCAAATAAGGTGGTTTCAAAACCAAGAGATTTAAAATTCCCGAATTTTGTATCGCTGAAAAAGTCCTGGAAAAATTCGAACCCCAGTGCATAGAACGGAATAACAGCCACGATTACCCAAAAGAGGATCGGGGATAAATGATCCTGAAACCGAGCTTCCTGTTCTTTTTCAAGCTCTTGTTTCACATAATGATAAGCCCAGGACCATCGGAACAGTACTTTTCGAATGGTCTTTGGAAGTAAGATCAACCACACCGCAAATTGAAAGATTAATTCTTCCAGCGTACTGATTACCCTTAGAAACAGCATAAATCCCCTTATGTTACCGACGCCTGATTATACCACGCGTACCTCAATGTTTTTTATCAGGCTAAGTATACAAAAAAAACATACCGGTACCGATATGCTTTTAAAAACAAAGTTTGTCCTCTTCGCGCTATTCCATTGTCAGCTTGGTCATGCGGTTATTTTCTAATTCTACATCCGCAAGACGAAGAGAGGGGTCAATGGTGATTTGTCGAATGCTATCCGCGGGTTTATCGATGGAAAACGAATATGCAGGAGTAACCCAGGTCCAATCATCCAGCACGGTTCGTTTTATATCATTCTCAGCCGGCTTTTCACCACGCATAATCCGAAGAGGAATATAAAACAGCTCTTTAGTTCCGTCATTGTATTCAACTTCAATGTCGATTGGCATAGGTATTTGTCCAATTCGCTCAATCTCAACCGTTGTTTGTCCCTCGTTACCTACCACCGATGAAATACCATAATCGATCGTATTTAATGTGGTTACAAAGTGTTCGTAATACCAATCGAGTACCATACCAGATTCCTTTTCCATGACTCGGATGAAATCAAGATCCGTTGGATGTTTCATCTTCCATTCGTCATGATAGCGCAACATGCCGCTTCGGAATGCTTCGTCACCGATGATGTAGCTAAGCTGGTACAGGAAAACGGCCCCTTTGGAGTAGGATGCCACACTGTATGCCCGGTTGGTGTTAAAATGATCGGCATGAGTGGTAAGAGGTTCTTCCAGTTCCGATTCCACAATAAAACGGTAACCTCTGTATGAACCCAGGTGGGGATTTCCTTCCCGCCCAAACAAATGGGCCATGGTTTCCGAAGACCCAAAACTGGTAAAGCCCTCGTCCATCCAGCCGTACAGCGATTCGTTGGTAGCCAGAACGCCCTGGTACCAGCTATGAAACATTTCATGCACTGTAACCCCAACCAGGCTTCCTAAACTACGAGCGCCGGTAATAAGCGTACCCATTGGATACTCCATGCCACCATCTCCCCCCTGTATTACTGAAAACTGCGGGTATGGATAGGTTCCAAAATGCTCATTTGCAAATTCAAAAGCTCGAACGGTATACTCAGGTAACAGTTCCCAGTTATCTTTAAACTGGGTATTTCGTTCGCTATTGGCCTGTATGCTTACCTGGTCGGCCTGGTAAAAGAAATGAAGCTTTGGACCCCCGGGAACCTGGGCTGTAGTGTGTACAAAAT
The DNA here is from genome assembly GCA_039819115.1 of Bacteroidota bacterium. Classification (GTDB taxonomy): domain Bacteria; phylum Bacteroidota; class Rhodothermia; order Balneolales; family Balneolaceae; genus JBCBST01. The sequence continues at coordinate 25,270 of JBCBST010000019.1, read as the reverse complement.
CAGGATCGGCTCCCCAGAAGAAATCGATCACATTATCTGCCTTAAAGTGCCAGGTTAGTTTTTCTCCTTTTGGCTCTTTTACGGTCACTCCCTCTTTTTCATACCCATGCCCAATCTCGTTTGGGTTCTGAAGGATACCGGTTGCACCAAGCACATACGTTTTATCTATGCTGATCTTTACATCAAAATCACCCCATACACCATGAAACTCTCTACCGATATAGGGATTGGGGTGCCAGCCTCTTACATCATATTCGGCAAGCTTGGGATACCATTGACTCATGGAGAACTCGACCCCCTCAGCATTCGTTTTTCCGGATCGGCGAACCTGAAGAGGTACCTGACTATTGAACTCCATCTCAAAAACAGATCGCTTACCGGATTTAATCGGTTTATTTAAGTGTACAATCAGAATGGTGCCCTCTACCTCATACTCCACAGGCTTCCCGTCTTGAGTGAGGGTGTTAATTCTATGGTACCCCTGATCTTCCGGACTAAGCTTGGAAATACGATCACCTACTCTCCGGTCCGGATCTGCAATACTCCGGGAACGCACGTCCATCATACTACCCAGCTGGAACGCATTAAAGTACAGGTGGTAGTATACGCGGTTCAACTCATCGGGAGAGTTGTTTGTGTACTCTATGGTTTGTGTTCCGGTAAAGCGATGTGTTTCCACATCCACATCTATTTCCATTTTGTATTCTATCTCCTGTTGCCAGTAACCGCTGTCTTGTGCGGCTACATATACAGAAAGCGCGAGGAACAGAGTCAGGGAAAAAATGTATTTCATATCTTCATTTATTGATTAAGAGCGATAAAGGACGTCACAAAATCCCAAAAACACCAATTCTTTTACAAACTTTCTTTGGGGAATACATCCCATTCGATGATGTATAAACCAGTTGTTTAGGTATCTGAATATACCACTCAGGAACACATATGATAGATCTATCTAAAAAGCCCCGCGACTGGCAAAGGCCCGGCTTAAAGTAGCTTCATCGATGAATTCCAGCTCTGTTCCCATGGGTATACCGTACGCTATACGAGTTATTTTAACGTCGTAAGGCTGCAGTAGTTTGTTAATGTAATAAGAGGTCGCTTCTCCTTCGGCATCGGGGTTAAGCGCCAGTATTACCTCATCCACCTGTTCTTTGCCACCCACACGTTGCAGCAGTTGCTGTATCCGAAGTTTGTCTGGCCCAATATTGTCCATAGGTGAAATAACGCCACCCAGCACATGGTAGCGCCCTCTGAATTCATTGGTTTTTTCGATGATATATACATCGTTAAACTCCTCAACCACGCAAATCTGCCCGTTCTCCCTTTTGGGGTTACTACAAATGACGCACGGATCTGTATCGCTTACATTACCACACACCGAACAGCGAATCACCTTTTCCTTTAGGTCAATAATGGTTTGAGCAAGCCTGATCACCGACTCTTCGTTTTGTTTAAGCAGATGAATGGCGATTCGTTGTGCCGACTTCCGACCTGTTCCGGGAAGCTTGGAAAACTGCTCAATGGCTCGTTCCAGATACTCTGACGTAAGTTGCATAAATAGAGGCCCGGACTGAGCGTTAGAGCCCGAATTTGGAAAGATCCATACCCGGTAATCCGCCTCCGGGAATCATACCTGAGTATACTTCCTGCATTTTAGCTTTGCCTGCGGCCTCTGCCTGTTCCATCGCTTTATTCACTCCGGCTACAATTAAGTCTTCCAGCATTTCGATATCGCCCGGGTCCACTACATCTTTATCCAAATGGATGGAAACCAATTGCCGTTGGCCATTTGCTTTTACCTTAACCATACCTCCACCGGCTTCGGCTTCTACGATCAACCGGGTCAGCTCCTGCTGGGCTTCTTCCATTTTCGTTTGCATTTCCTGCATTTTCCCGAACATATCGGCCATGTTAAAATTGTCCATGCTTGTTACCTATAATTAATATTCCAGTTCTGCACCAAACAGCGTAACCAGCTCTTTGATAATGGGATCACGCTGCTGTAAATCTTTAAACCGTTCGTATGGGCTTTTTCGTTGTTCCTGATGCTGAGTATTATTTACCACTATGGGATGCATGCTGATGGGTTGCCCCACCACCTGTGCAAGCCTGTTTTCCAGGGTTTGCCTGTTTTTAGTGATCAGTTGTGCTCCAAAGGTACTATCAACCTGAAGATCCAGGGAAGCGCCTTCCAGCTTACTGGGTTGCGTCCGTTCAATCTGTAGCATCAGCATCATGGGAACCTCCTCTTTTAGCTGATCGAGATACGACTGCCAGTGCTCCTTGATCACATCGAGTGTTACTTTTTTTGGCGTACTTATAACCTGCGGAGCAGCTTCAACTACCGGTTCGGGTAAGGGTTGCTCTATAACACGCTGCTGGAGGTATTGTTCAGTCACCTCCGTTTGAATTGCCGGTCTTCCTAAACTGATATCATCTTCTTCCGCAACAGGAAGCTGTTCCTGGTGTTCTACCGTATCCTGGTGCTGAGGTTCAGCAACCGAAATAGGATTTGGTTGGGGCTCATCTTCGGTTGCGGGTGCAATATGTTCAGGTGCCAGAGAAGTCCGTTCTTTGGCGGGCAGCTCTACGGATGGGCTGTTAGCTTTTTTTTTTAATGCATCCAACTCGACCATCAGAGTTTGCAACGTTTCCGTACGTTGCATGTGAATCAGCTTCAGCAAGGTTAATTCAAATTGAATGCGAGGCTGGGTAGCGTCTTTCAACTTGATCTGAGCTTCACTCACCATGTGCAACATGCGCAATACATCCTCTCTGGAGAACGAGGAAGCAGAAGCCTTGTATCGTTCTTTCGTTTCAGGAGACGCTTCAACCAAAAACATATGCTCATTATTCTGAGCCACATACAGGTTCCGCAGATGTTCGGCTAACCCAATCAAAAATTCCTGTATATCATATCCCTCCTGGAGCAGGGTATTAATAAGGAATAGCCCGGCATCCGCATCGTGCCTTGAAACGGTCTCCATAAATTCAAATAACCGGTCGGTACCTACTACATTCAGAGCCTTTAGCAATTCCTCATGGGTTATAGCATCCCCACAAAATGCAATGGCCTGATCCATTAAACCCAAGGCATCCCGAAGTGCCCCGTCTGCCTTTTTTGCAATCACATGTAAGGATTCGTCATCAATGGCAATGTGTTCGTCGCGGGAAATTCCACGGAGGCGTTCTACAATCTCCGTTACCCCGATTCGCTTGAAATCAAAACGCTGAACCCTGGATAAAATCGTTGGCAGCACTTTATGGGGTTCTGTAGTGGCAAAGATGAAAATAGCGTGCTGAGGTGGTTCTTCCAGCGTTTTTAACAACGCGTTGAACGCGGCTTTACTAAGCATGTGAACCTCATCCACGATAAACACTTTATACCGGCCGTTTTGGGGTGGAATTCGAACGCTTTCTCTTAAATGATGTACATCCTCAACTTTATTATTCGAGGCGGCGTCCATTTCAATAATGTTAAGCGTTTGGTTTAACGCCTCACCATCTACCTGGGAATCAATCTGGTTAATGGTACGTGCCAGCACCCGTGCCATCGTTGTTTTACCCACGCCCCGCGGACCACAAAACATATACGCATGCGAGAGCCTGTTTTGCTTAATGGCATTGAGCAAAGTATTACTTACATGTTCCTGAGAAACAATGTCTTCGAATGATTGAGGACGATACTTTCGGGTAAGCGCTCGGTAGTGTTCTGCCATGAATGAATTCCTTTCAACACATAAAGTACAAAACCACGTGATTCTATGCAGGACAGAAAGCGGGTGATTAAAAGCCCTGACCCAAACCCCGACCTTGTGGAGAAGAATTTCTCTCGAGATTGCGCAGTAATGGAAGCTTTTGGAACAACCCCTGTATCTGGGCGCTGTTTAAGCTGAGGCTAAAAAAGTAGTATTGAAATTCTCCAAACGGATTGATCTGAAAGGCAAGACTCCAGCATTCCAGATCCCGTGAAAGATTAAACTGAGAAGGAGTAAGATCACGCTCTATAAAATCATAACCCAGGGTGGTTGCGAATCTCCACTTGGGCGTCAGATTAAAGGTTATTCCATCGGCATTCATAATGGCACTGCGAACCGGGGATTGTTGAAATTGCCACCTCCAGGTATAATTGAAGCGTAGTGCAAAACTCCAGGGTGAACCAGCTGGTGCTACCGGTTGCAATCCAAAATGGGGGTCGATAGGACCAAATATTCCCTGGTTAAAGGGATCGTACTGCTGACGATACACCGGAGTAAAGACCTGAACACCACGGCTACCACCTCTGAATGCGGTAGACGCGTTAAACGTGAAGGTTTGCAGTTGAGCTATACGTGAGCTGTTTGCCAACCATAAACTATTAATGCGGGTACCCGTCCCATTTTCATTGGCAACCGTTTGATAAAAATCGAAGTTCGCTGTAGCCCTGAGGTTGATGCGGTCAATGGCATTGGAACTGATACTGGTATTCAGATTGCTTAACCGGAATTGTTCTCCGGCAAAATTATAGGATGCCCGCGCAGAGAGATCATCAATTAACCTTAGTTTAGTTGTGTTGACTTCGCCGGTCGAATCACGCCGTACCACTTTGGTTTCAAACACATTCCGAATGCCAAAATTCAACGCTCTCTGCTCACCACTTCCCGGTCCGGGAATGAGCTGTCCTTCATAAATGGAATACGTCTGAGTGCTTCCAGAAGTATCGGTTTGCACTTCCCGGTAGTACCCAAAGCGGGAGCTGCTGAAATCCGGTCGGTATGCAAACGAGAGGGTTGGTATAACGGTATGTCTGAACCCTTCGAAACGGCCCAGTTTTGCCTGCGAAGTCCCATAAAACGTTGTAGAAAACGACAGCGATGCGTTGTAATCTCTGGCTGCGTTAAACCCTAAAATCTTTTCTTCTTCCACGCGGTTAGAATCAGCATTAAACGATCGGCGAATGGAACTGGGATACCAGTATTCATTACCCGTAATGTTTGCGGAAACCGTTAAAAACTGGCTCGGGATCAGCTGCCCGAACCGTAGGGTAGCGGTTTGACGAAGTCCCGCCCGGATGTAATCGTTATTACCTGTAGCCTCCCGATAGTCTGAGGGGTTAAATAAAGCGTCGAAAAAGGAGACCTCCGCAGAATCTGCATCAATCGGCCGGTAATTAAAGTCGGAGCTAAACGCATTGTTGTAGTTAATGCTCATCGTTTCGTACCAACGCTGGTTCGACGAAGAGCTACCCGGTCGTTGAAACGGAGTAAGCTGCGTGAGCGAAAAGGTAGCATTGGGCCCCTGGATGGACGTTGTGTTATTGGCGAAGTTCTGACTGGATGCCGCGCTCACCCCAAATGAATACTTATTATCCGGCTGGCGGTAGTTATAGGATAACCGCGAATTAGAACTTGTTTCTGCTCTCCGGTTAATATCGAATGAATTCTGAGTGAAAAAGTCAGAAGTTCTCAGGCTCACGTTCGCCGTTATTGAACTATAAGGAGAAAACGTTTGACTATGGTTTATGGCCAACGATCGTTGAACGGTGCGCCGGAAATCCGGATCGGTAGGTTCCAGGCCTCGATCCACTGAATATCCCACATTTACTGTACCGTTGAACGCATCCGTTTTGCGGTATTGCAGAATTGAATTCGTAAAAATGGTACCTGAAGTAAATACATCGGCAGAAAACTGACCAGTAAAATAATCGCTGAAGTATTGAAACCACCCGATGTTCTGAAGGCCAACCCCACGGGCCGATTGTTCCTGAAACACATAGGTTGGGGTAAGAATACCAGACTGCCTTCGATCTACATTAAGCGGAAAATACCCAAAAGGAAAAACCAGCGGATAGGGAATGTCCAGCAAAAAGAGTCGCGCATTGGTAAAAAAGATCTCATCCTGGTCAACCACTTTCATCCGGTCTGCCAGTAAATAATAATACAGGTACTCAGGCGGACAGGTGGAGTACTTTGCATTCTCAATGAACACTTCTCTCTCGCTCATATTTTTCACTTTTGACCCAATCAACACCCCTTCTGAAACGTTAACGATCGCCTCCTCAAATTTTCCTTTTTGAGTTTTATAGTTAAAGAGAATCCGGGTACTTTTAATCTCCTGATCTTGCTGTTTAAGCACCGGATGCGATAAGGTATCCTGAGGGTTTTCTGATTTGGCCTGCATGGTGGATGTTTCCAGGTCCATCGAAATCTTGCCCGCTGTTAGTTCGCCGGCCGTATGAGACACCTTGGAAGAGCCCACTAAAAACGCTTTCCTTCCCTTCCTGAAATCAATGATAAGTGAGTCGCTGCTTTGGAATTCTACTGCATCCTTTACCTGGCTCTTTCGGGCGGGTTCTTCTGAGGTTGTGGCTCCCCGGGCGACAGAATCGGGCATGGCGAGCGTAGAATCCGGAGCGGAAACTAAAGAATCCGGGCTGGTTGTGACTACCGAATCCCGTTGCTGAGCATGTAATGGAACTTGAATACAGAAAAACAGGCACCAAAAAAGAAAACTATAGCCTGTTCTAATGCTCATTCATCACAATTGAATTACGCGAGTGTATCGAATGCGAGACCTGCTGCGCCCAATAAGGCACTATCGTTACCAAGGTCTTCGTAGATCATTTCGAACCCATCGAGGAAAGGAGGCATCATATGCTTATGTACAATTTCTTTAGCCGGTTCGAATAACCAGTCCCCTGCTTTCGATACCCCGCCGCTCAATACAATTTTTCGGATATCCATCATGTGTACATAGTTAATAATACCATATCCTAAACGTTGTCCGCTTTTTTTAAGTATTTCTATAGCCAGTTCGTTTCCCTTTGCAGCTTCACTGGTTAGATCGATGGGTTCTAGTTTGTCAAAATCTCTGTGAAAGCGGGTATACAGAGGATTGTCGGGTTTCTGAAGAATCATATCGGAAGCAAACCGGCTAAGAAAACGCTGACCTAAAAAAGCTTCCACGGTTCCCCGCGTTACGCTATTCGAAAGCGGACCATGATAATCAATGATAACATGGCCCAATTCGCCTGCCATCCCAGAGCCGCCCTTGAATAGTTTTCGATCAAAGATAATACCTCCTCCCACGCCGGTTCCGAGGGTGATCATAATAAAAGAGCCGATATCTTTTCCAACCCCAAAATACAGAGACCCCAGAGCAGCTACATTTGCATCATTTTCAACCCGGCAATGCATACTCGTCCGTTGAAACATTTCTTCGGAGACGTTTACCACATCCCAGCCTGGTAAATTAGGAGGGCTCTTGACCGTGGTATGGTCCAGACTTACCATGCCCGGCAATCCCATACCAATACCAATTACTTCTTCGGATTTCAGCTCATTGATGGTGGACGCTATACGGTCCAGCAGATGCTCTTTACCCAGATCGGCGTGTGTTGGTGTAGAGGTCTGCTCTAAAATTCCTTTTTCACTATCCACAATGGCCGCCTTAATGTTCGTGCCACCAAGGTCTACCGCAATAGCCTTCATCCTGATTCTTCGTTAATTATGGTGTTAAATCTGGTTTAAGATAATGTGTTGCTATTGGAGCAACAACCCGTTATTTCTCTCTTTTTACCTTGTATACTGTTTCACCAGGCTTATGCATACCGTACTCTTCTCTTGCAATCCGCTCTAGTAATTCGGGATCGTTCTCCAGCTTTTTGATATCCTTTTTCAATTGCTCTGATGACTCATTCAGTTGTTGGGTTCTGAGCTCCAGGATCTTTTTTTGATTGTTAAGCTCCCAACGTGTTTTGATGCTATGGGTATCCAATACCGAAAACCAGACCAGCATAAATCCGGCAAGGATTAAGAATAAAAACGATTTGTTCCATCGAATGGGGTTGAGCAACCTGAAAGCCATAGCCTGCTTAGCGTAGTTTATGCATTGCGTTTCAAAATACTGCACTTTAACCAAAGTACCCAATAAAGCCATGCTTTGGCTGCATAATGGATTACGGGCGAAGAAAAGAACCAAGTAACGAACACCCGTACATTCCGGGTGATTGCAAAATGAGTGGGCATAAAAAAACCCCTTCCGAGATCAATCGAACGGGGTTGGTCAAGAGAGAATCAATAAACTTGTGGTGAACCGGGAGGGGCTCGAACCCTCGACCCACGGCTTAAAAGGCCGTTGCTCTACCAACTGAGCTACCGGTTCGGCCCGTTTCATAACAGATTTAAAATATAAGACTTTTAAACGATCTTTTACAACGCAAAATTCTCCCCGAACACTTAAAAAGTGCTAATGTTCACGAAGAGGCATCGGAACATAATCGCCACGTATAATTGAAACCAGATCCTCTTCAACCGATTCTCTCGGGGTCTCTATAATACGACCGAGTTCGGAACCCGATCTGAATAGCATTATCGTTGGGGTTCGGATAATATTAAATGCGTTTTTTGTGTTTTTTGGGTCTTCTTTTTTTCGGGTTAGCGCGCGGAATTCTGTAGTGATTCGGGGATTATCCAACTCCCTCAATACACGGAGCAACGCCGGAACATGCTTCTTGCTATCATGGCACCACATTCCGAACGCGACAATAATCTGAAGGGAATCCTGGACTTCGTTAAGCTGTGAGATGGCTTTTTTATTCGGTTTGTAGCGCTTCGAGTACACATCAAATAAGCGTTGATTGGTTGTTATCTGCTCCGGGGTCACAACACCAGTTAAATCCTGGGCACGGGCACAATCTGCCGCAACAAGTAAAAAAGAGCATATGGAGCCCGCGATCATCAGAAGCAAAGATGGTTTTAACAAAACAAGCCTTTATCTTAAATAGTTAGGCAAACATACATTAAAAATAGATGGCATCCATTTTTACGCGCATTGTTGAAGGGGAAATTCCATGCTATAAAATAGCAGAGAGCGACCGGTTCTTTGCGTTTCTGGACATCAACCCTGTACAAAAAGGGCATACCTTAGTGATCCCAAAACAGGAGACTGATTACCTGTTCGATGTTGAGAATGAAACGCTTGGCGGCCTCATCGTTTTTGCAAAAAGCATTGCCCGGGCTATTGATACCAGCCTTCAACCCATACGAACCGGGATCATTGTTGAAGGGCTGGAAGTGCCGCATGCTCATATCCATCTCATTCCGATATATGATGCTAACCAATCCTTCTCTTTGGGAAGATCTCTATCGTTACCTTCTGAGGAAATGCAATCTATAGCCCAAACCATTTCAGCCGAAGTACACTTATGATAATCTCTGTATTAAATGGCCCAAACCTGAATATGCTGGGTCGGCGTGATCCCGAAGTTTACGGCTCTCAAACGCTGCTCGACTTAGAAAAAGAACTGATTCAACGATTCCCTGAGCATACGTTCCATTTTTTTCAAAGTAATGTGGAGGGAGAATTGATCAATGAAGTTCAATCCATTGTAGAGGGTAAATCGGAGGCACTGGTTATCAATCCGGGCGGATATTCCCATACGTCCGTTGCCCTTCGTGATGCACTAACCCTCCTGAATATTCCACGGGTTGAGGTTCATATTTCCAACATTCACGCCCGGGAAGCTTTCCGGGAACAATCCGTTACCGGTGCCGTTATGAACGGTATCATCACAGGGTTTGGACTTTCCAGTTATACATTAGGAGTACAAGCCGTAGAACTATTAGCCCAACAGTAGATTGAGGAGCCTTAAAGAGCTTTTTTCGGATACGCTTATCTATGGAATCAGCAGTGTATTTGCTCGATTCATCAACTATTTGCTCATCCCGTTATACACCGGAGTTTTTGACACCGATCAATACGGAGTTGTCAGTCTGGTGTATGCGGCTCTGGCTTTTTTAAATGTGTTGTTAACCATGGGTATGGAGTCGGCCTATCTGCGTTATGGCAAGGATCGGGATACGGCCAAAAGCACGTTTAAAACCCTGCAATTGTTTTTACTCGGGGCTTCTGCTGTTCTACTTGGATTGCTTTATGCTTCTGAATCCTGGGTGGTAGGCCCCCTTCGTATTTCAGATGGAAGTCCTGTTTTTCTGATGATGCTGGGCATTCTGTTTTTTGATACGCTCTCTATTGTACCCTTTGCTGAACTTCGACTGGTCCGTAAGGCCTGGAGTTTTGCCCTCTTACGTACTACCAATGTTCTGATTAATCTGGCCCTCAATTTCTATCTCATTCTAAGCCTTGATTTCGGAATTGAGGCTATCTTTATAAGCAACCTGGCAGCTTCCGGGATCACTGCCATACTGATATGGGCTATCACCTTCAACATGTTAGCCGGAGCTTGGAATGGAGCCGTCTTAAAACAGGCACTTGCATTCGGGTTACCCTTTATCCCGGCTGGAATAGGGTATGCCATCAACGAAATGCTGGATCGGTTTTTCCTGAACGAACTCGATCCGTTTATCCTGGAAAACTTGTACGGGATCCCGCTCACACCCGACGATGTGGTGGGTATTTACAGCGCCTGTTATAAACTCGCCGTGTTTATGCTACTGTTTGTGCAAATGTTCCGGATGGCTTGGCAACCGTTCTTTATGCGTAAATCGGAGGGTAATGATGCGGCTATTTTATTTGCAGATACCTTCCGTTATTTCAATGTTGGGGCTGCTGCTATTTACCTACTTGTCTCTTTATTTGTAGCAGAGATAGCTGCTATCCGGATTCCCGGACTAGGGTATACCATCGTAGACTCCGACTATTGGATGGGGCTTCCTATTGTTCCCTTCCTTTTAGCAGCGTATTGGTTTCAGGGCTGGTATGTTAACTTCTCAGCAGGAATTTTTATCAGCGAGAAAACCAAGCGCCTGGCTCAAATCACGCTATCCGGAGCTCTTATCACCATTGTAGCTAATCTGGGTTTGATTCATTTTTATGGAATGCTCGGATCAGCTATTGCAACGGTTCTTAGCTATGCGGCCATGGCCCTGCTCATTCATAACTATTCGACCAAAGCTTTTGCCGTGCCTTATCCCCTTTACCGGGGCTTCATAATTATTTGCATATGTGGCGTAACTGTTTGGGCACAATCATTTTTATCTGAATTCAATTTTTCACACCTTTGGGGTAGTTTGGGCTTATTTGTGAGCGCAATGGTTATTGTTATAGGAATATCTTTACCAGGGATTGCAAAAACGCAGATGGATGAAAAGCCCGCCTCGTAGCGATACATACGTTATTATTTATTTCCAGGACGGTTACTATTTATGAATACAAAACAACGAGTAGGAATTTACGTGGATGCGGTAAACGTAACCATGAACGGAGGATTTGGTCTCCGTTATGATATGCTTAGAAAATTTGCCTGTCGCGGAGGTGGCATCGCTTCGCGCTTAAATGTGTACCTGTGTTTCGACCCAGAGCGTTTAAAAGAAGACCATGAATACCGCCGTAGAAATCAGCGGTTTTGTGAGGTATTGCGCGATTTTGAGTACAAAGTGACTGAAAAACCCGTTCAGTCATATACCAATCCGGAAACAGGAGAGAAAATCAGCAAATCCACGTTAGATATGGACATGGCGGTGGATATGCTGATCCAGGCAGAAAACCTGGATAAAATCGTACTCCTGACCAGTAACGGAAGCTATGTGAGCGTTGTAAATGCTATCCAGGATAAAGGTTGTCGAGTGGAACTGGTCGGGTTTGACAATGTCTCTTCGGCCTTAAAGAAGTCGGTGGATAATTATATCTCCGGGTACCTCATCCCGGGCATACTCCCGGTTGAATCTCCGTATCAATGGGGGATAACCGGTTCCAGAGTACGAGGCGTATGCTATGATTTTAGCCAGAGTGATGGCTATGGGTTCATGCGTTTTCTTACCCGCGTGGATAATAATCTATGGATTACCGATTCCAGGGATGATGAGTCGCCATACAATACTGTTTTCGCTCATATCTCTCAATTTGAAGAGAACCTGGATTCCAACTACCTGCCCAGTCGCGACCTGATCTTTGAGTTTGATTTAACTGAAAACGATAAAGGGCACATCGCTGAAAATATCGTGCTGGTAAGTGCACCTTAACACCCGGCCACGGACTACTTATGTCGATTCCTGGCTTTATTGATTTACAAGTAAATGGGTATTACGGGGTCGATTATTGCTCGCTTTCATTAACCGAAGAGCAGTTTATACGCAGTTGTTTAGCCCTTAAACAGAAAGGTGTGGTTGGCTTTCTGCCCACTATTGTTACGGCAAGCGAGGAAATCTATAAGCATAGCCTTGGGATTATTCGTCGGTGTGTAGATACCGATCAACGTATTCGGAATATGGTGCTTGGCGTACATCTAGAAGGGCCTTTTTTATCTCCGGTTGATGGTGCACGGGGTGCTCACCCCCTGGAGTTCATCAAAAAACCAGACCTCGATTTATTTGACAGACTCATGGAATGGTCCGGTGATCTGCTTCGATTGCTCACGATTGCAGCTGACCAGCCCGGAGCGGATGAACTCTGTCAGTATGCCACACAACAGGGCGTGCGCGTTTCGTTGGGGCATCATCTGGCAAATTATGAACAAATCCTAGAACTCAGGAAACATGGCGCATCGGGTTTAACCCACCTTGGAAATGCTAATCCCCATCTGGTTGACCGACACAAGAACCCGATCATATCCGGGTTGGCGGCGCAGGAGTTATGTGCCATGATGATAACCGATGGGTTTCATATTCCGGAAGAGCTCATCCGACTCATCCTCAACTCCAGACCTGCACACGGAGTTTGTGTGGTAAGCGATGCATCACCTTTTGCGGGAATGCCCTCCGGCAATTACGAAACCATCGGTTTAAACGTGACCTTATCTGAATCGGGAAGACTATTTAATCCCCAAACCGGCTACCTGGTGGGTTCCTCGTTCTCCATGTTAGAGTGCATGAATTATGTACACAGCCTGGGACTGCTTTCGGAAACCGAACTGGAGATGATAGGATTTGCAAATCCATTAGCTTACCTGGGCATCAGCACCTCCCTGTTTGAAAACGAGGAAGTTCTCTCCTATTCCAAAACATCCGGGTTCACCGTTCGCTGATATATGCCCAGATTCTTATTGACGCACTATTTATTTCTCTCCGTTGCGATGTGTTTTAGTTTTTGACGATAGATATTCATGCTATGACTTTTAACGGGATGATTATAAAAGCCGGCAAAAATACCCTTCCAGAACCATAACTGTTCATCTTCGAACGGAACATTATTCAATAACCGGGTTTTCCCGAAACGTCCGTCGGTTACATCGGTCAGGTAGCGCAAGTCGCCATGATGTCGGTAATGTTTTAGCCGGTCGAGCCACGAGCCTGCTTTCCTAAACCCTCCGGAAACAAACGGGATAGCTGTTGTAACCTGCTCCAGTGCTGAGCATAACCAAACCAGTGGCTTGATGAGTATGGTGCGCGGTGGCAACCTTGGCACAATGTCGGCGGAGTTAACGACTCGAAACGCAGGTGTCTTAACCTGGAAAAAGAGCTCATAGTTACCCACTTTAGGGGCTCCAAACGTATAACATACCGTGGGACTACTTGCTTTTACAAACCGGGAGGCAAGTGTAGCCCAGGCGCCACCCAGCGAATGGCCTGTAAAATAAACAGGCATCCCTTTGTGGGCATTGATAACCTGCTGCAGATCGGGGTTAATTTTCTGATAGGAATTATAAAACCCGCCATGCACTTTCTGTTCCAGTTCCAGTTCCAGTTCGAGTTCTTTGGGTTGGGCATCGGCGTTGGTTAACCAGTCGTTCACTTTTTTCTCAGACCCCCTGAACGCCGTCACCAAAAAGGGTTTTTGATCCGGGTCGGGATGTACACTCTTGCATATCCAACCCTGTACCGGTCCCTCATTAAAGGTTTTGAGCAGTTTAAAGTGGTTTTCCTTCAATATAGCACGAAGCATATCCTCATTTCCCTTTCCTGAGGAGGCTAATACAGCCACCTTTTCCACCAACTCGATGAGTTTCCCCTTCGATAGAGATTCAGGTTCGAGGATAAAACGATCCAGCTGCAATCCATCGGGCAGTTCGAACTCAAAATAAGCCAGATAAGAAAGCTCTGCCATCAGGTAGGCCATACGATCACTGTAGCCCAAACGATCCGTTGGGAGTTTTCTTAACTCTTTATTCTCAAAATAGTTCTTTACCTCCGGGTCTTTGCTTTTAACCCTTGATTTGAATGAACGGAACGCGATACGAACCAGATATCCAATGGCGGGAGGAATAGTGACCGACTTGATCGGATTATTTCCGATGAATACCCATACCTGCTCTAATACACCGATAAGATTTTCCATAGTACCCCTTTTTTATTACCCCGTGAGTATATCAAACCCAAAGAAATAAAACTGTTAGAGATTAACCTCTTCCCTAAAAACAAAAAAACCCGGCCAATCAAAGACAGGCCGGGCACAGTGCAAGTAGTGAGAACCTTAGTCCTCGTGTTTGTTTATCTGTTTTCCATCAGCTTACGGAAATCGGTTACGACTCCGCGTACTGCAGCTGCTGAATTATTTAAAAGGTCTTGCTCTTCTGCGGTTAAATCAACCTCTATCACTTCTTTAATCCCTCCTTTTCCAAGTTTAACGGGAACACCAATGTAGAGATCATCAATACCATACTGACCATCGATGTGGGCACATACCGGGAAAATACGGTTTTGGTCGAGCATGATCGCTTCCACCATTTGAGCTGCCGCTGCACCAGGAGCATACCATGCAGATGTTCCCATCAGCCCAACCAGCTCACCGCCACCTTTCTTTGCGCGGTTCACAATTTCTTCCAAGCGCTCTTCAGAAATAAAATGCGTGATCGGCATACCGCTCAGCGTGGTAAATCGGGGCAGGGGAACCATCGTATCGCCGTGACCACCCATTAACAGAGCCTGAATATCTTTCGGAGATACGTTTAGTTCTTCGGCAATGAACGCACGGTAACGGGCGGTGTCCAGAATTCCAGCCATTCCCATTACCCGCTCGTATGGAAGTCCGGATGCTTCATAGGCAACCTGAGTCATTACATCCAGTGGATTAGAAACAACAACAATAATGGTATCGGGAGAGTGTTTAACCAGTTGTTTGGTAACGTTGCTTACAATATCTGCATTGATTCCAAGCAAGTCGTCCCGGCTCATACCTGGTCTACGGGGTACTCCTGCTGTGATCACACACACATCAGAGCCCGCTGTATCGGCATAGTCGACGGTACCATTTACCCGGGTATCGAACAAATGAACGGGAGAGGTTTGCCATTGATCAAGGGCCCGACCTTTGGAAGGGTAGAAGGTTTTGTCATCAACAGTGCGTTCCAGATCTAGGGCTACTACTTCTTTTGCAAAATCGCGCTGGGCCACACTCAAGGCTACCGTTGATCCTACGTTACCTCCGGCTCCGACTACAGTTACTTTCATGGTTCTGATGGTTTTTATTATTTGGTGTTAGTACAAATTCAGGTTTTATCCTGCAAAATTATGAATTCTGAATGTAGAAAGCGGGTATACACCCGCTGAGGAACCCCAATTTTCAATTTTTAATCCTCCTGGAGTCCAATCCCCACATCAGTTTGTTACGCAGCGTCTCAAAATAATCATGACCCGGCAGGTGAATCAGATTCAGGGTTCGGTCAGATTGTCCGATATGTACTTCAAAGGGCAGGGTCTGGATTTCGCACTGAACACCATCGTATGAAAACAGGATTTCGGTCTCCTGAGGTTCAATTAAAATGGTAAGGGGATGTTGGGCACTAACAACGAGCGGACGTGTAGTCAGGGTATGAGGGTTGATGGGTGTTACCAAAATGACATTCGTGCCGGGAGGAACAATAGGCCCTCCGGATGATAAGTTGTAGGCGGTTGATCCCGTAGGAGTAGCCACAATTAATCCGTCGGCCCAATAGGTATTAATCAGGCTGTCTCCGTATTTGGCGGTAATATTCACCATTCGCGTGGAGTCTTTTCGTGTAAACAGAAACTCGTTCAACGCATAAAACTCACCTCCGTTATTATCCGTTGCTGTTAAGAGCACTCGCTTATCCAGTGTATAATCGCCGGTTAACACATGATTCAAAGCGGCTTCCAGTTCTTCAACCTGGGTATTTGCCATAAATCCAAGTCGCCCACTATTAATGCCAAGGATTGGTTTTTCCTGATTGCCCAGTATTCGTGCGGTATACAACATGGTACCATCTCCCCCCATAACCAGGACAATGTCTGCCTGAGCTATGGCTTCAACATCAGATTGTACTTGATGAACCACTTCATGCGAACAGATTTCAGTGCGGGTGCATACTTCGCGATCAATAAATACATGCACATTATGGTGCTTTGCCCAATTCACCGTGCGTGCCACGGTCTGCTTTACTTCGTATTTATCCGGATTGGCTACGATCGCAACGTTCATCAGGGGTCCTGGTTAATTCGAAGCTGGGTAAAGTCAACATTACCGGGAGTATTCCCAAACCGGATACCCTGCACTCGTTTGTTTGAAAGACTCATATACGGAGCTCTGAGACTGGCAATGCGTTGAAGTCCGTTAAACCAACGTGTGCTTATGGAAACAGATTCTGTAATGGCATATGAGGGCATTAACGAAAAAACCAGGTTTTGCGAAGCCGCCTGTTTTGCCATTTCACTTATTAGCGCCATTTCAAACGGATGGGTGACCGTAGCGCTGATCACATTTTCTTTTTCAGTCGTCGTTGTATCCACGCTCGTTGCCCCTTCCGGAAAATAGACCTCAACCTGGGCCGGCCAGCTAAACGAAACGGTTTCCACAGAAGATAATATGCGTGCTACCTCATTATCCCGTTTTGATGCCGGATTATAGTACACCGGGTATTCGGTGTAGGAGGAATGACGTTCTAAATTATATGAATCAAGGTAAGCAGGCGACAAATTCTGGTTGCCATCTAACATAGACTCCATGGACAGTGGTCCCAATTCAATGAGTACATCTAATTCTTCCCGGGCCAGTTTCTGGAATAATTCCTTTTCCGAAAGTCCAAATTCAATGTCGATTCGATCGGTAATAGGAGGGGTATCTCTGTATTCTTCATTCGACGTGAGAATCAGTTTATTCTGCTCAACCCGAAGTACAGAAAAAGGCCCGGTGCCTACTGGTGTATCCACCTTGCGGTCTCTGCTATCCACACTTTCTCGTGGATAAATGGCTGAAACAGGATCTGAGAGGCGTTGAAGGAAGCCCGCGGAGGTTCCATCCAGCGTAAAAACAATGGTCGAATCGTTTTCAATTTCGATCCCAGAAACACCACGATATGCTCTTTGATCTGGTATTTTTACCTGGTGCTGCTCTGCTTTAAACACATCAAACCCTTCAATATCTTCAAACAGAAGTGATGCCTGTTCTGGCACATTCGCCATAGCCATCCGTTCGAATACGTACCGGATATCACTAGCCACCACCCGCCGGCCTGCTCCACTTGCAAATACCTCACTTGGGTGGAAAAAAGCTTTTTCGGATAATGTGAACGTGTATTCTGTAGAATCCCGGTTTACCCTCCATTTCTTGGCCAGTCCTGGTTTGATGTTTCCATATAGGTCCCGGGATGTCAGTCCTTCATACACCTGCCCCAACACTCTTTTTTCTGTGTTGTTTGTGATGAATAAAGGATCGAAGGTGTGAATATCGGCTAGCTCACCGATCCGGGCATATACAAACCGAAGATTAGGAGCAAGCGAAGACGTGTTCACGCGTTTCGCTTCAGACCGGGGCGTACTGGTGGTGAGACCACCGGAATCAATAACAACTGTTTCTGTTGATTTAGCACATCCGAACAGCAACGCTGTACTGAGTATGCCCAGGAAGATAAGGTAAGATGGGTTTTTCATAACGGGAAGATAAAGCACGGACTTAAAAAATCATTCCGTGAACGCACAATCACGTTAATTCTTGCTTCCTTTTAGCCAGGTAGAAGCCTTTTCGGACAATAAATTGGTGTCATAACTACGAATACGGCCGTTTTTGGCCTGGTGCCTCTGTACAGCAATAGCAATCAGCTCCTTTAACAATTCAGAAAAGCTCATACCCGAGTGTTCCCACAAATAGAAAGAAAAGGAGCCTGGTATCGTGTTAATCTCATTAAAATAAACCTGCTTGGTTTCTGCATGAACCAAAAAATCGAGTCGGGCTACCCCGGAACACTGGAAGGCAGAAAAAATCCGGGTAGATAATGCTCTGATCTGTTCGGTGAGTTCCGGTGAGATGTCGGCTGGTATCACACGGTCAGCTGAAGCCATGCCTTTTTCGGCGCCCCCTCCACGTTGGTATTTATCGGCAAACGAAAGTAACTCCTCTGCTCCTTTAGGGCGTTCGCAAACACTGGCCCGGCAGGCTTCAGGCAATCCAAGCACCGAACAGTTGATTTCCATAAGAGGTTCTATGGCTTGCTCAATCAGGAGATGGGCATCGTAACGGAAGGCGGTTTCAACAGCCCGTTCCAGCTCTTCCAGGGTATGTGCCCTGGCTACCCCGATACTGCTTCCCAGGTTAGCCGGTTTCAGAATGACAGGAAAACCCAGTTCGTCCGCCTGCTTAAGGATAGCTGTTTCATCCTTTTCCCATTGGGACTCAAAGAAATCAAACCCATCTACAACCGGTAATTCATGCGCCTTGGCAATACTCTTCGCCATTACTTTATCCATGCCAGCCGCAGAACCAAGCACTCCACTGCTGGTATAGGGGATATTGAACTGCTCGCACACGCCCTGAAAGCTCCCATTCTCCCCATCACTTCCATGAAATGCACATACGACCGCTTCAATAGCCCATTCCGCTGGTTTCGCAAACAATCCGGCTTTGAACGTTTCTATGAGTAACGGACGCCCAATACGGTCGGTAGCAAAGGTGCATGAAGAACTGCTTTTTTCCAGTGCCCCTAAGGTTTTATAATTACTCAGCTCCAACAACGCCTCACCGGTAAGCCATCTCCCCGATTTTGTGATGTATAGCGGCACCACTTCCTGTTGGGCTTCTTTTAACGAAGCCATCACCTGATGGGCGGTAAGTACAGACACTTCATGTTCGGGTGAGATACCTCCGAATGCTACAATAATGGTGTTGCTCATACTAAACGGTTACTTGGGTTAGCTCTCAATAATACTTAGAAATCTGTTTCCTTTTGGTGTGATCCTTTTTTTTCTGTGTATCTTATTTCGGATGTCCTGTTCCATTAACTATTTGTTGCGCCATGACCACCGTTATTACTACTGCAAAACATCTGGACTTCACATTAGCTGACCTTGCTGATATGCCCATGCCGAATGAGGTTTTAATGGTTTCTCCTCGGTTTTTTGAGGTACAGTACGAAATCAATCCGCATATGAAAAATAACATAGGCGAAGTGGATTACCTGGCTGCCCAAAACGAATGGACTCATCTGAAAAAAGGATTCGAGGAGCTGGATCTCTCTGTCCATGTTATTGATGGAGTGCGGGGCTTTCCCGATATGGTTTTTTGTGCGAATCAGAGCCTGCCGGATCTGAGTGCCGACGGCCAAAAAAGAGCCATATTGAGCATTATGCATGCCGAACAGCGAAAAGGTGAGGTGGAGTACGTGGAGCGTTGGTACGACGAGCATGGATATACCACCATACCCATGGATCATTCCATTCCCGACTTTGAAGGTATGGGCGATGCTCTGTGGCATGCTGGTAAGCGACTGATTTGGGGTGGTTATGGTTTCCGTTCTTCACTGGAGGCCTATCGGTTCATCTCCGACACGCTGGATGTGCCCGTCATTGCCCTCGAACTTATCGATCCAAAATTCTACCATTTGGATACATGCTTGTGTGTTCTGAACGAGACCACAGCATTGATTTATCCTCAGGCATTTACAGACGAAGGACGATCTCTGATCCGATCCTTTTTCCCAACGGTTTTGGAAGCCAGTAAATATGAAGCTGAAGAGTTATTTGCCTGCAATGCAACCTGCCCCGATGGGAAGAATGTATTTATCCAACAGGGATGTACCGACACCAATCAGAAATTACGGGATGCAGGCTTTATCGTGCATGAATTCGCTACGTTCGAGTTCCTGAAAAGCGGTGGAAGCGTGTTTTGTATGAAGTTGATGCTTTGGTGATTTTGAATTTCGGATGTTAAGTGTTAAATGTACCCATTCCGAATAATCGGGTACTTTACAACCAGTCTTCTCTGAATTTCAATGCGAATTGTTCTACGCTTCACGTCACTTCTGTTTCTTGTAGTGCTTCTGTACGCGCTCAACACAAAATTTGGAGCCGTGCCTCCTGTTGGCAAGTTCCTTGATCCTGATGCCGGTTTTTGGGCTAATGCTGAAGTTCATGCCCCCGAATCTGAATCTCTGTCATTCCCCGGCTTACAGGAAGAGGTCGTTTTGTATTTCGACGACCGAAGAGTTCCGCACATTTTTGCCAATAACGAATCCGACTTGTACTTCGCCCAGGGCTACATCACGGCAAAGCATCGGTTATTCCAGATGGAGCTGCAGGCATATGATGCAGCAGGACGACTTTCCGAAATCATAGGTGTAAACAAAACCGTACAGGATCGTGACCGCCAAACACGGCGTCTGGGCATGCCCTATGGAGCAGAAAAAGCCATCCAGGAAATGAAAAAAGATCCCAGAACCTGGGCCAGTATCACGGCCTATTCGGATGGGGTAAACGCCTATATCGAATCGTTATCACCAGGTGATTATCCGATCGAGTACAAAATTCTGGATGCCGCTCCGGAACGCTGGGAGCCTATTAAAACGGCACATTTACTAAAAAATATGACCCGAACTCTGGCCGGTTATAACTCTGATGACCGTACCAGTAACACCCTGGCTTATTTTGGTGAGGAGTTTGTAGACCGGTTTTTTACTCAAAAACCAAAACTCAATGATCCGATCATCCCCAACTCAAGGGTATGGGACTTTGAAGCTCAGATTCCGGAAGCGCCGAAGTCTTTGTTTATTCCTCATGCCGCTAAAACCATTGAAGGATATGATAAAGATATGGGCATTGGCAGTAACAACTGGGCAGTACATGGTTCCAAAACCAAAAACGGGCATCCTGTATTAGCCAACGATCCCCATTTGAGTCTTACCATGCCTTCTATCTGGCATGAGATTCAGCTTCATGCGCCCGGACTTAATGTGTATGGTGTGACTTTACAAGGCGCACCCGGTGTTATTATCGGATTTAACGAACAGGTAGCCTGGGGAGTAACCAATGTTGGATCGGATGTGATGGATTGGTACGAAGTACAATTTAAAGATGAATCCCTTTCCGAATACTGGCACGATGGGCAATGGAAACCAACTACCCAACGGATTGAAGAAACCCGGGTGAAAGGAGCAGCATCCATCATCGATACCGTAGTGTACACACACCATGGCCCGGTTACAAAGATTGAACCGGAGGAACCTGGTGAACCTGTGATTTATCATGCCTTGCGATGGATCGCTCATGAACCCTCCAATGATTTAAAAACCTTCCTGGAATTAAACAGGGCTCAATCTTACGAGGATTATGTATCTGCACTTAGCCATTACGTGGCACCTGCCCAGAATTTCGTCTTTGCCAGTAACGAGGGAGACATCGCTCTTTGGGTAAACGGGCAGTTTCCTAATAAGTGGAAGCACCAGGGACGAACAGTAAGCGATGGAACCGACGCCCGATACGATTGGCAAGGATGGATTCCCCGTGATCATGTCCCTCATATCAAAAACCCGAACCGTGGCTTTGTCAGCTCGGCCAATCAGGAATCGGCAGGTGAAGCTTATCCCTATTACCTGGACGATGACTTTGCTTCTTTCGAGCGGGGACGACGCATTAATGAAATGCTGGCGGAAATGGAGAATATCACTCCACAAGATATGATGAATATGCACATGGATAATTTCAGCTATCACGCCGCAACAGCATTGCCTGAATTATTACAGTGGCTGGATACGGACTCCCTTTCGGAAGAAGAAAAAGCGTTTGCTGAAGAACTGGCTAACTGGAACTTTTTCATCGATGCTGATGAGGTCACACCCGGTTTTTTCCGGCGTTGGTGGGCACGGTTTTACAATGCCCTTTTCAATGATGAGTTTGACTCTGTTGATGAATCTCTCCGTTATCCAAGCAGGGATATGGTGGTGGAGGTACTGAAAGAAAATCCCGATTTCTACATGGTGGATAACATTAAAACCACCCGGAAAGAGACCCTCAGAGATATTGCCACTTCCTCGTGGAGTTCTGCCTATGCCGATTTCAAACGTCGCTATGGACCCCGTGGAGAAGCCTGGAAATGGGGATTTGTAATGAATAACGATCTCGACCATATCGGATTTATCCCGGGTTTGGGAGTGAGTGATGTATATAGTGGTGGATCCAGCGAAGCCATTAACGCCACTCGCGGCGGGTACGGACCCAGCTGGAGGATGGTGGTCGAACTTGGCCCTGAGGTAAAGGGCTGGGGTGTTTTCCCGGGTGGGCAAACAGGGAATCCCGGTTCACCCAACTACGATGCGTTTGTAGAAAACTGGCGTACTGGAAACCACTTTGAACTCAACTTCTGGAAAACACCGCCGGATAACCCTGCTTACCAGATTTCGTTAACAAAAAAGTGAGTATCTGTTCGTGACTGCATCCTATTACCTACTCAAAACCCCATTTCATCGTATACCTTCATGCTCTTAGCTCTTGTCATTCTGATTACTGCTTTTCTTTTAAACCTGTTGCTCCCCTGGTGGAGTATTGCCATTGCCGGTTTAGTGGCTGGCTTTTTCTTCAAAAAGAACGCATTGCCTTCTTTTGGATGGGGATTTTTAGCACTCTTTTTGCTTTGGGGTCTGCAAAGCACCTTTATCCATATTATGAATCATGGCGTGTTAAGCTCCCGCATTGCCCATACCCTTCAGGTTGGAAACCCGTATCTCGTCATTCTGGCTACTGCTGTAATCGGCGGACTGGTAGGCGGTTTGTCGTGTATGACCGGTGCGTTATGGACCCACCCTAAGCGAAATCTTGCCCGAACCTGAGTATTGAACCGGGTGGCATCTGGGCAATCCACGGTAGATCCCGCTCGGCTATTCTCCCAATTCGTGGATACCCACCCGTAGTCTGCCCATCGTACAGAAGAATAATAGGATGCCCACCGCTGGGTAACTGAATGGTACCGGGAACAACCGGGGAAGAACGCATCTCGGTCTTATCTGTTAACAACAACGATTCTCCTTTTAACCGGACTCCCATACGATTACTTTGGGATTGTATGACAAACGGTTGATTAAACAGGGTATTCCGAGCCGGGGAAGACAACCATTCCCATTCCGGGCCCTTATAAACGGGAATCGTCAATCGGGATGAAAAGTAGCGTAATTCCCTGGTTTTCAGCCGTTGTTCCTGAACCTGGCGTAAGGGTTCCTCCCATTTTAATTCATCTCCCGTTTTTAATGGTCTTCCCTCATGCCCTCCTATGCCTACGGCTGGTAACGTAGACCTACTTCCAAATAGCTGGGGCACGGTTAATCCACCGGCTATACCCACATACACACGACAGCCTTTTCTCACAGCACCCAGCTCTAAGGTCTGGCCGGCTTTTATGATGAATGATTGATTCATACCAGCAGACTTATCATCAACAGAAACAGGTATATCAGCACCCGTAACCGCAACATAGGCGTCGTCATGAAAGACATATGCACCTCCTTTAAGGGTGCATTCCAGTACTGCTTCATGCCCGGTATTTCCCACCAACCTGTTGGCCTGCCGGTACGCTATACGATCCAATGCTCCGGATTCAGGAACCCCGAACCGTCGATATCCTGATCGGCCGGCATCCTGAAGGGTAGTAAACCAACCTCCATCCAGCACCGTTAACCTACCCACGGGTCATTTCCTCATATTGCTGTTCGTTGATGGGTACAAACCGGATTACATCTCCCACGGCAACCGAAACAGGTGGTTCTTTCTCCTCATTAAAAAGATGAAGGGGTGTTTTCCCAATAATTTGCCAGCCCCCGGGTGTAGGGAATGAGTATACACCAGTTTGATGACCGCCAATGCCTACCGATCCCTCCGGCACTCGTACTCTCGGTGTGGCTTTACGCGGGCAATACAGCAATGGATCTAATCCTTCCAGGTACATAAAGCCTGGCAAAAACCCCACCATCGCCACTTCATACTCAGCTGCGCTATGTCGATCTATGATTTCAGTCATCGTCCGTCCCGTTTGATCCTGTACTTCATCCCAATCCAACCCCATCGAATAGCAAACCGGGATATCTATCCTGTTTCCGGAGGTGTTCGGATCAAAACCGATTCCGGGAAGCCGGTCAAAGAAATCCTGAACTACGCGTTCCATATCCGTGGTTGCAAACTCCGCTTTAAACCATACGGCCACGCTGGTGTATCCCGGCACCACTTCTTCCACTTCAGGGTAATCCCAATTTTCCCATCCTGCTATCAGTCTTTTCATTTTCAGACGCGAGAACGGCTCACCCTCTCTCCATTCAAATAGAAGCGTACGTTCACCAAGCACGCACCATCTCCAATGCTTACTACCGGGCAGACTTAATCTCCACATGGTGATTCCTGAAAAAGTGATGGATGGTTTCCGCCAGTTTAACTGCGCTGGGCGTATCACTATGCAAACACAGCGTTTGGATGGCGATTGGAAGAGATTCACCTTCGGCTGTATATACTTGTCCTTTCAGGAAGAGGGACAACTGAGCCTTAACGTCCTCTTCACTATGGAGAACTGCACCTTCTTCCTTCCTCGATTGAAGACGGTAGTTGCTGGTATATCTGCGGTCTGCAAATCCTTCATCCAAAAAAGGTACGCCCATAGAAGTGGCTACATGTTCGGTAACCGAATGAGGCATAAGATAAACAGGCAGCCCGGGATGAATACTGTGTACCGCTTCAAGAATAGCCCGGGAGGTTTTTTCATCTTCCGCAGCTCTGTTATACAGCGCTCCATGTGGCTTTACATGATGCAGCTTACCTCCGGCTGCTTCCACCATGCCTTTAAGGGCCGAAACCTGATACAATACACTGGTAAAAAGCTCCTGTGCACTTAAGTCCATCACCCTTCTTCCAAACCCCTGTAAATCCGGGTACCCCGGGTGAGCACCAATAGCCACGTTATGTGTTAAGGCTAGCTGAATGGTGTTCCATAGGGTAGAAGGATCTCCGGAATGAAACCCGCAGGCAATATTACAGGAGGTAATCCAAGGCATAATCTCTGCGTCATAAGAAGAACAGGATTTCCCGTACGACTCACCCAGGTCACAGTTTAAATCAATGGTTTTCATATTCAGAAAAGATCTAATACCGAATTAATACTTCGAAGCCCCAGCAGAACGGCAATAATGACAATGACT
>JBCBST010000018.1:0-37525 GCA_039819115.1 Bacteroidota bacterium | reverse complement strand
TTTTTGTGATCAATACGATAGCTATTTACATGAAGTTTTGGAAGTCTTCACCTAGTTCAAGCGAGTAGGGAGCTTAAAATCCACTAGTGCAATGATATACTTAAAAAACTGGCTCATCCAGAAGGCTTACGGGATGTTGCCTTTTTTGTGCTAGAATGAATACGCTGCTTCTCTTCGGCGTGCAACTGCTCCACCTGGTTTCTCCTCGTTCCGAAGGTCTATCTTCGGAACGCAGTCAAGAAGCTCCAGCTTCTCTTCACTTCATCCCCAAACTCCAGCCTGGTTAACGCATCGCAGGAAGCGCATACCCTCAGTAAAGCTAAGCTACTCCCACCCCGATAAGGTTTCGGAATAAGCGGCGAATCTGGCTATCTTTACAGGATGAAAACGGTTGCCTTCGAAACGCTTGGCTGTAAGCTCAATTTTTCCGAAACGTCTTCCATGAGGCGTGATTTTGTAAACGAGGGATTCGAACTCAGGGAGTTTACAGATACAGCTGATATGTACATCATTAATACCTGTTCCGTCACGCTGGATGCAAATTCTGCATGCCGGAAAACGGTTCGCCAGGCTATGCGCAGAAACCCGGAGGCTTTTATTGCTGTGGTGGGGTGCTATGCCCAGCTTAAGCCCCAAGAAATTGCACAAATTGAAGGTGTGGATGTGGTGCTGGGAGCAAAAGAGAAGTTCAAGCTCCTCGATTTGTTTGATGATTTTGTAAAGCAGGAACAAACCATCATCCACCGGAGTGATGTGAATGAAGCCGAGGATTTTCATCACGCCTTTTCATCCGATGATCGTACGCGTGCCTTTCTTAAAGTGCAGGATGGGTGCAATTATAAATGCTCGTTTTGTACCATACCGTTGGCACGTGGGGGCAGCAGGAGTCCGAAAATTGCCACGGTTGTTCGAAATGCACAGCAATTGGTGGAAGAAGGGTTCAAAGAAATTATTGTTACCGGGGTAAACTCCGGTGATTTTGGCTATGGGACCAACGAAGATTTTTTCCAGTTGTTACAAGCCCTGGACCAGGTGGATGGCTTGGAGCGCTTACGGGTTTCGTCTATTGAACCGAATCTACTGCATGACGAAATCATCCATTTTGCAGCCGAATCAAAGACCTTGCAACCTCATTTTCATATGCCTCTCCAGAGCGGGTCGGACAGGATGCTTCGACTGATGAAGAGAAAGTATAAAACGGAGTTGTATCAACACCGTGTGGAGTTAATTAAACAGCTGATGCCCGATGCGTGTATTGGTGTAGATGTTATAACCGGCCATCCCGGAGAAACCGATGCTCTGTTCCAGGAAAGCTTTGACTTCATTGACGGACTGGATGTTTCTTATCTGCACGTATTCACCTACTCGGAGCGCCCCGATACGCATGCACTTTCCCTCACGCCGATCGTACCCAAGGCAGACCGTAAAACCCGCACCCATCTGCTTCGAAGATTATCCGACAAAAAGCGATTCTTATTCGACCAGCAGTTTGCACATACCAATCGTCCTGTATTGTTTGAAGAAACCCAAAAGGATGGCATGGTGCAGGGATGGACGGATAACTATGTACGGGTACAGCTTCCTTTTCATCCTTCACTAATCAACCAGATACACCCGGTTCAACTGGAAAACAGAACCGATGCGGGTGTGATGGAAGGCCAGCTCTCTACCCTGCTCACGGAAGAACTCTCCACCATCTCGGAGCTTATCAATGAGTGAGCAGGATATCATCGAACGTACCCAACGCTTCCTGGAACAGCAACGCGAGCTGTTCGGAGATTTCAGCGCTTCTTTAACACCTGAAACCCAGGATATCTCAACCCCACCAACGTCAACCGATCAGCCTGATATCAAGCCTGTACCAACGCTATCTCAAAAGGAACAGCTTGCAGCTTGCTCAACCCTCGAAGAATTGCGGGAATTCTGCGAACAAAGTGACAAATTGCGTACAGATTTGCCAAATACGAACCTCGTATTTGGTGTGGGTAACTCTCAGGCCGATCTGATGATTATCGGTGAAGCGCCTGGTGAACAAGAGGATAAGCAAGGAGAGCCCTTTGTGGGCGCAGCCGGACAATTACTCGATAAAATTATGGCGGCCATACAGTTCACCCGCGATCATATCTATATTGCCAACATTCTGAAACATCGCCCACCGAATAACCGTGACCCAAAACCGGAAGAACGCCAGCGTAGTTTACCGTTTCTGATACGTCAAATAGAGCTTGTTAATCCTAAACTTATCCTGTGTGTGGGCAAAGTATCGGCTACCACATTACTGGGACGTGATTCCACGCTGAAGAATATGCGCCAAAAATTTCATCCCTTTATGGGGCGGGAACTTATGGTCACCTACCATCCTGCGGCCTTGTTACGTAATCCTCAATGGAAACGGCCTACATGGGAAGATGTACAACAACTCAAAGCACGGTATGACGAATTGGGAGGAACCCCCTGATTCATTTTTGATGTGGATAACTTGTGGAAATCTTGTTTAAAAGAATCTTCCCGCTCAACCCCTCAAATACCTACTTTACCTCATAAATTACCAGTACTGCATTGGCAAATACCAACGGAACCTCATCAAACGCTATAGAAAACGAAGGAAGAATTCCCCCACAAGCCGTGGAAGTGGAAGAAGCCGTTCTGGGTGCCATGCTGATTGAGAATGCTGCTGCTGATGTTGCGCTAAGTACGCTTAACGATTCCGATTTTTATAAAGAATCGAACCGTATTGTCTTTTCTACGCTTAAGAATCTTCACGAGCGAAAAAACCCCCTCGACTTACTCACGGTTGAGAACGAACTACGCGATCAGGGCCAGCTCGATATTGTCGGAGGTGTAACCTACCTATCCGATTTAACCCGTTCGGTTAGTTCGGCGGCTAATATCAGCTATCATGCACAGATTATCCTGGAAAAGTCGCTGAAAAGAAATCTCATTCTGGGTTGTACGGATGTGATCAAAGATGCCTACGATACCACGAGTGATTCCTACGACGTACTGGATAAAGCAGAGCAAACCATTTTTGATCTGTCGAAGAACAACATCAAAAATGAAACTACCCCCGTTGGGGATCTGCTCAACCAAACGCTCGACTACCTGGAAAAGATGCGGGAGCGTAATTCCAGTATCACGGGGGTTCCCTCCGGCCTGGCCGTAGATGATATGACGGCAGGCTGGCAAAAAGGCGATATGATTATCATTGCGGCCCGTCCGTCGATGGGTAAAACGGCATTTGTACTAACAGCAGCACGTAACGCCGCTATGCATCCCGACGAAGAGCTTCGAACGTCGGTAGCCGTATTCAGCCTGGAGATGTCAAGTCAGTCGCTTGTGCAGCGTCTCCTCACAATGGAGGCCCGGGTTCGCGCCGATGAAGCCCGGAAAGGAAAGCTTAGGGACGATGACTTCCGGTTATTGATTGATGCAGCCAGCCGTCTTCACGAGGCTCCGATATTTATTGACGATACTCCGGCCATCACCCTCATGGAACTGCGTACGAAGTGCCGGCGATTGAAAAGTGAACACGATATCGGATTGGTGATCATCGATTATCTGCAGTTGATGCAGGGTAGTTCAAAGGACTCCGGTAGCCGGGAGCAGGAAATCGCAGGTATTTCGCGGGGATTAAAAGCCCTGGCCAAAGAATTGGATGTCCCCGTAATAGCCCTTTCGCAGTTGAGTCGCGCTGTGGAACAACGAGGTGGAGATAAACGTCCACAGCTCAGTGATTTGAGAGAATCGGGTTCTATTGAGCAGGATGCAGATATTGTGCTCTTTTTATATCGCCCAGAGTATTACGGCATAACCACCGATAATGAGGGAAGATCGACAGCCGGAATAGCCGAAGTAATTATTGGAAAGCAAAGAAATGGCCCGGTAGGAAGCAAGATGCATTACTTCGTAAAGGATTATGCCCGCTTCGAAAATCTTACTGCACAGGAAGGCGGTTTACCGGGCGGATCGGATGGCGACTTTGGAGCCCCGCCCTCACTCCCTCAGGGTGGAGATAGTGGCCCGACCGTTCCCTTTTCGCCCGTTGGGGATGATGAAGCTCCGTTTTAGCGGTGGATAAAGTTCAGGAATATATATGGAGGCTGGAGTCATCGGATAAACAGGGTTCGATGCAACACCTACATGATATCCTGTCTCAGATACCAGCGATCACCATCAGTATAAAATGGAAAATCCCCTACTATTCCAGGAAACACCCCATTTGCTATCTCAATCCGCTTAAGAATAAAGAGGGTATTGAATTGTGCTTTTACAGGGGACAAGAGCTTTCTAACGAAAATGGATTATTAAAAACCAAGGGGAGAAAGATGATAGCCGGAATTGAAATCTACAACCCCGATACCGCACCCTGGCTGGAAATTGAAGAAGTGATTCACGAAGCTGTATTTCTGGATGAGAACGTGAAGTACGTCCCTCCCACCATCAAGAAGAAATAATGTGGCCTAAGCAGAGGCCGCCAGTGACTGGAATAGTTGGTCGAACTTTTTGATCCTGATAGACCAATCCAGCTTTTTATTGATGTTTTTAAGAGAGGATTTTGGAAGCAGTTTACTTTTTCCCATCAAAGCTTCCTTCAGATGTTTAAAGAGTTCATCTTCTGATGCATACAATACCGGAGCATGCAATAAAGGATTATGGAGGGTTTCCGGGATGAGCTCGGGATAATGAAGTCGGTGTGGCACAAAAGGATGACAGCCGCAGTAAATGGCTTCCAGAATGGGAGTACAAAAGAACTCATAGTTAGCCGTTGAAACGACGATATCGCCTGAATGAAGCAGTTTTGAATAGTCTTCTTTGTCTTCCACATATCCAAAATGGATAATTTGATTGCCAAACCGTTCCCAGGCTTGCACAAACTCATGGGGTTTGTCGTGTTTGGAATCGCCGGCAAGGATGAGATCAAACTTCAGATCGATGTCATTCAGCCGGTTTAAGACCCGGAAGAAAAGAGCCGGATTACGATCAAACTGCCAGCTTTGATTCCATACTATAATCGGTCGTTTATTTTGTTTTCTCGTATCCGGATGGGTATCAAAATAGACCAGATCCAGCCCCGGATATAACACTTCACTTTTCGAGGCAATCTGATCGACCGTGTTATAGTGCTTATCGTCGGGAAAATGATCCAGAAACTGAGGTAGCGCCCCCAGCAAATCATCCAGGTTAAATCTGGATGAAAACACTAGCTTATCTGCTACCAACATACTCAGGTAATTGATATAGCAAAAGGTAAGATCCCTGCTCTCCCCTTCAGGTATGGGACGGGTAAAGGGGTTCTCGTGCATGTACAAAATCTTTGGGGTGTGGGCAAACCTGGGATTTGTAAGTGCAAGAAAAGCAGGAAGGTTCGTCATGCTGCTTACGAATAAGCAATCGATGGAATCTTCTACCTGGGCCGTCATTTCTTTTAACGTGACGGCATCTCCATGCATACGCCATTTCCAGCCCTTATAGTTGAGCTTAATGGGGATGATGTTATGTGTGGAATGAGCAGCTAACCCGGTAAGAAAGGCTTTATGAGATCCGCTGTAAAAGGGTTCAACCGCAAGTATATTCATGAGCTACCGGAATCGGGCCTGTATTTCGTCCAGGGAAAGATACATGATGGTAGGCTTTTGCAAAGGATCAATATAAGGCTGATCGCAGGCAAATAGCTGGTCAACCAGGAGTTCCATTTCCTGCTGCCCAAGTTGCTTTCCTCTTGGAATGGCTGCTTTTGCAGCAAAGGCTATGGCCAGTTTTTCACGGGATTCAAGTTGTACCTTTCCCCCCAGCTCCTGGTAATGATTCAGCATAGCCACCAACACCTCCTGTTCATTACCAATCTCAATATCGGCCGGTACCCCATTGATCATCGCTGTATTACCACTCATTAGCTGTACCGAAAATCCCATGCGTTGTATGATGGGATGTACTTCTTTCAACAGGGTAAAATCGGATGCCGAAAGTTCAAGTGTTTGGGCAAATAATAGCTGCTGAGTACTCGGTAATGCTTCTTCCGTTGCAGTAATGGCTTTTTCGTAAATGATCCTTTTGTGAGCGAGATATTGATCAATGAGACACAATCCCGTCCGTGTTTGGGTCACAATGTAGGTGCCGTGCACCTGGAAAAACTGCTTTTGCCCCTGTTCTAACGCACCGGAAACATCATCGATTGCCAGTTGTTTATTGACGGAATCCGGTTCTGAATCTAACGGGGCGGCATTCCCATACAATTGTTCGGCAAACGTGTGCCCTGCATTGCCGACGCCTTTCACATTGATGCGGGATGGCATGTTGAATTCCCGGCCTTTGCCGGTTTCCAGAGGCCGGGGTACATCAAAGGAAAATCCACTGCTAAACGGGGAGGCTGAAGTGGAACTCAGAAGTTCATCCTGATGGTCTGGTACAGTTGGAATCTGAAAATGTTCATTAAGTGCACGATTTACAACCGAGCGTGCCAATTGTATGACGCTCCTCTCATCTTCAAACTTCACCTCCATTTTGGACGGATGTACGTTTACATCCACTTTTCCAGGCAGAATCTCGAAGAACAGGGCATAAAACGGATACTCATTATTTCGGGTCCATGCATCGTAGAGGCTTAAAATGACATGAGTGAGGTAGCGATGCTGGAAGGGACGTCCATTAACAAAAAGGAACTGTTCTCCCCTGCTCTTTTTAGCCAGTTTAGGATCGGAGGCGTATCCATAAATACGCAAGTACGAAGTCTCCTCTTCAAAATAGATGAGACTGGCCTTATACTCTTTTCCAAAAATGAGAGCAATGCGTTCCTCAAGAGATTGAGCAGGTAAGGAATACATCTCCTCACCATCCGCAACCAGTGTGATAGCCACATCCGGATTAGCAAGAGCGGCATATTGAACGGTGCGCATGATATGACGCAATTCGGTGACATCTGTTTTCAGAAATTGCCGCCGTGCAGGTACATTAAAAAAGAGATTTCTGACGGCAATTGAGGTTCCGTTATCCGTGGCTACAGGTTCAATGGGTTTAGACTCCACTCCGGATATTTCGTATTGCCAGCCGTTATCATCTTCTGCACGCTTGGTACGTACGGTTACCTGCGAAACGGAAGCAATGGATGCCATTGCCTCGCCTCTGAAACCCAGAGTCTGAATTTTAAACAGATCGTCTACGCTGGATATTTTTGAAGTAGCATGGCGTTGAAAACAAAGGGGCAGATCGGTATCGCTCATACCACAACCATTGTCGTTTACCTGGATCAGGGTTCGACCGGCCTGAATAATGATTACTTGTATACGATCAGCACCCGAATCGATGGAATTATCCAGCAACTCTTTAACTACCGAAGCCGGACGCTGTACGACCTCTCCCGCAGCGATCTTGTTGCTGATTTCGGGAGGTAACGGATGTATTATGGACGTTGGAGTATCTGTTTCGTTCAAGCGAGTATGTTATCCCTATTGTGCGATTAGTACGCGATGATGTACCAGACCAACGCCAATAATAAGGCAAAGAACAATACTCTGGCATTTTGAGCCGGACGCCGGTGCGAATTCGTTTCTATACGGATTCTGCGTCTTCTTTTTTCCCGCTGATCTTTTTCGGGATCGTAATACCGAAAGGGTAATTCAAATTTTTTGGGCTTTGGCCGGTAGCCAAACATGGGTCTGATCATGGCAGTACAGCTTTGTTTCGTTGAATATACAAATAAATAGCCACGGCTACTTTTTTACCGCGATTCAATTTGTTTGAACCGGGAAATATTTCGGGCCAGGCGAAGCGTTAACTCTTCCGGGTTAAAGGGTTTGATTAAATAATCATCCACATCTGCCTGGAAACAGGTAATGCGATCGCCGGACTTTTCCTTACCAGATACTACGAGAACAGGCAGCCATTTATTACGGGCTCGTATTGACGTAATCATATTCATCCCGTCTTCCCCGTTCAGATTTAAATCCAGAATAACCGCATCATACGAGTGTTGATCAAAAGAGGTAAGTGCGCTATCTATCGTATGAGCGATTGTAATGTCGTAATGAGATTCAAGCACCACTTCCAACAGGCGCGCCATATTCTTGTCATCATCTAATATTAACAGCTTTCCCTGGCTCATGTATAAAGGTGGTTAAGTTCACGAAGTACGTTGTTCAGCTTTTCCTCGATTCGATCTAAATCCTGTTCCAGTAAACGGACTTCTGTGTTTTGTTCAATTTTTTCTTCCAACGCAACAATAGTGTTTCGTAGTTCATGGGCTCCTAAGTAGCCAGCCATAGATTTTGCTTTGTGGGCGATAGCCGAGATTTTACCCGAATCGAATTGAGTGTAGCAAAATTTCATTTCTTCTACCATCTCCGGCATCTCGTTTTTAAAATTATTGACCATCTCCTCGATAAACGTCCGGTTATTTCCACTCAGTTCTTTCAGATAGCTGATGTCAAACAGGGCACCTGAGTTAGTGTATGAATCGGATGCATCATCCGTTTTCACCTCAACTTCAGCGTCCAGATCAAGTTGATTGGCAATGGTTTCAAACAGAATACTGGGGTTATACGGTTTAGAGATATAGCCGTTCATACCCGACTGCAGGCACTTTTCCCGCTCCTCCGGTAAAGCGGCCGCCGTCATAGCAATGATTGGAACATCCGATAGGGGGCTGTCCAATTGCCGGATGTTACGAGTGGCCTCTATGCCATCCATAACGGGCATTTGCATGTCCATCAAAATAAGGTCCACCTCATTTTCCGTAATGCTTTCCACTGCTTTTTTTCCATTCTCGGCGTACAACACCGTGGCTCCCCAGGTTTGAAGAATTTCCTCGGCAATATCAAAGTTCACCTTATGATCATCGACTACCAGAATATGAATACCTTCCAGAGTGGCTCCCGATAACTCAAATTGAGATGATTTAAACATAGAAACCTGATCAGCTTCTACTTTCTTTAAATCGAATTGCAAGGTAAAGGTACTCCCCTTTCCAACTTCACTTTGAACCGAGATCTCACTGCCCAGTTTATCGGCGAGTTCCTGAACAATGCTCAATCCGAGTCCTGTACCTCCATACTGGTTTGCAGAACCTATATCCGATTGATCAAATGCACTAAAGATGCTTTCCATGTTGTTTTCCGGGATGCCGATTCCTGTATCCCATACTTCTATCCGGAAGGCATGATGAAGGTTGTCGTTTGAGAGCGTGCTGCACCTGATGCCAACCGATCCTTTATGGGTAAACTTAATCGCATTTGATAATAAGTTAAGCAACACCTGCCGTACGCGTACAGGGTCAGTCATCAACAGCGAATCAAAGATTTCCAGTCCTTCCAGCTCGATCTTAATCTTCTTATCTGATGCCCGGCTTTTCAGATTTTGGACTACGCCTTCAATGAGCGTATCAAGCTGGACCGGACTTTCATTTAAGACCAGTTTGCCTTCCTCTAGTTTAGAGACATCCAGAATATCATTGATGATATGAAGCAGGTGTTCGGAGGAATCCTTCAGAATATTAAGATACTTCTTTTGATGGTGATCCAGTTTGGTTCGTTCTAGCAGGTGTACAATACCCACTACGCCATTCATAGGCGTTCGGATTTCGTGGCTCATGTTTGCTAAAAACCGCTGCTTCAGCCGTCTCGATTCTTCGGCCTCTTCCCGTGCACGGATTAACTCCTGCTCCGCAGCCTTTTTCTCCGTTACATTTCGGTATTCCCAGAGGTGCCCCAGATAGATATCCTGCAGATAGATTGGAATGAAATCCCGTTCAAACGTACGGCCATCATTCATGTGAATCTCTTCGTTGGTCTGAATGCGCCGGTTCTTAACAATCTCGTCGATTCGTGCTACAAACTGATCCGGATTTTTAACCAGATGTTTGGATTGCTCAGCAGAGTTTGAGCAGTCAATTCCGATCAGATCTTCCGGTTTTGCAGGAATATCAAATATGGAACAAAACTCATCGTTGGTGACCAGTATTTTCCGGTCTTTATCCTCCAGGAGCACCCCGCTGTTTAAGCTGGAAATTAACGTGGATAGCCGTTTAGAGGTCGTTAAGAGCTGCTGATTGGTTTGTTTGATGTCGGTTATATCCACCCCGTACCCAATCACCATTTCCAACTGCTCGTCTTCACTAAACACCGGGTACATATTTCTGAGTTTCCACTCTTCTTCACCCTCATTGTTAACAAATCTTTCTTCAAAACTGAGGGGTTCTTTCTCATTCACTACTTTGTTGAAAATAGCCCTTCGGTTTTCGGCGAGTTCTTTAGGCTTATTTCTGTATTCAACATATTCAAAATCATCTTTATCAATCAGCCACTCCCGGATTTCGGCATTCTGTATAGCAACCGGGTTAATAAATTTATAGGTATGGTTTTTATTGAATACCACCAGGTCGGAGGGAATGGAATTCAGGACCGCTTCATAAAAAGAGCGTTGTTCTTCGAGCTTTTCACGCGTTTCAAACTTCTCAATTACAGATTCTACGCCAGCGGCAAAAGCCAACAGGATAGCTTCATCATTTTCCGACCAGTCATATTCGATATCAAGTAATTCAAGACTGATTATGGCCTTTATTTTACCTTGGTATTCGATAGGCATTAAAACAACCGAGCTCAGGCCAATAAGCCCCATGGTCCGCGTAACCAACCGATGTTGTTTATGACTCGAAGTGAACTTAACGAGTTTGTTTCCTTTCAAAAATATCTGAGCGAACCGGTAAAAAAGCTCGTCCAGGTTTTCCTGCTCTTTCAGTAGATTAAACAAGGACTTGAATTCCCGGTTTGCATGCTCATAATTCTTCAACAGGGTATACTTGTTTTCACTCTCCTGAAGGGTTGCAATACTGAAACGATCCACATCTATGGTACTTCCTACAATATGAATAGATTCCCTGAGAGCCCGGTCCAGATCTTCTTCCCGGAATAGAACGATAAGTGCTTTTGAAATAGCCTCCAGTAACTCATCTTTGGTCTTATATAGCTTCTGGAGGCGTTCATTGGCGGTAAACAATTCGAGCGCTTTTTTTTCCAGGATCCCTTCGGCTTCCTTACGGGCCAGTTTCTCCCTCTCAATCCGCCTTTTGTATAGCTCGAAATCCTCCATGCTGAATTAACCTATCACAAATTTTACCTCGGTACCGTCTTCCGTAAGCACTTCTTTAGATACCTTTACTTCCTCACCGTAATACTCCAGCGTTTTTTCTATTAAACCAAGAGCTAATGCAGACATACTCCGCTCGCTTTTATAAATCATGATCATTTTACCGTCTTCGATTTGAGTGCTAAACCGGGGTAAGGTAGCATCGGGATATAGTTTCTGAACTTCAACATGAATGTAATTGTCGATAGATGCCAGAAACTCGAAGCTATTCGATGCTTTATCAAAAAAAATGGGATATGCTTTTAAAAACGTATCGAAGAGATAACGACCAAATGCATGTAGTAAAGCATCGATATCCATCCCGCTTTGTTTTGAAAGGTTTTGTACTAACGCTACGATTTCGGAATGGTGGTAGGTACCAATTGATGTATAAACCCCTCCGGACTCCAATTCAGTGGTATTGATAAGCGTATCGACCATCTCATAGCCGAAAGTTTGCTCCACCATTTCAAAAAATTCTGTAAATACGATCCCCTTCATAATGTAGCTCCTAAATTATATGATACATAAAGAAACGAGTTTTGACCTTCCAGTCAAAACTCGCTCCGCTGCTACGTAATCTAACCTAAATGTTAGAAAAAACCAGCCCTGTTTAATTGTTATTATAGAACATAACACTATTCATATTTGACTGAGATTGATAAAACCAATCCGTATGGGTTACTCCCCCACTTTCTGCCCAGTTTCTGAAATTGACGTAGGCATTGGCAAAATCGGAGTTTTCTTTGGGGTATTTAATCGATTCCATCACATGCAGTGCCCAGGGTAGTCCATCTACATTTTTATAGGTAAAGCCCTGATCAAAATTACTGGCATCGTCTTGTGTGCCGAATAACTCCAGGTTTGCCTTTGCCGTTGGCTGTTGACCAGGCAAGTGGATTTCAAGTCCCCGATTGAATTCAGTTACCATAAATGGATCGTACTTGTTAATCAGCGATTCTGAAATCGGGTCTTTAAAAACGACTTTTGTAATGATTTTCACTTCATCAACGTGGGGTTGATCGTTGAATACATTCGTCACAGAGAATCCGGATGGAGGTGCCAATACCGTTCTTGAGTTATCAAAGATGGGTATTACCGCTTCTGAAAGTCCGGCTTCGGTACCGTTAGCATTCAGCTTGATAAAATCATATTCCAGAATATTACCGGAAACAGATTCCACCAAGGTTTCATCCAGACCCAGGTTAAACAATAGCGATCCTTTTTTAAGACCTCCCACTGCTTTCAAAATCGTTTCGATGTTCAGTTCTTTCACATTGCCATCAGCCGATTTGATGTACGTAAACTTATAATCAGCCACCAGGTCGTTGAAATCATAATCACCAACTGAAGGCCATTGATCTTCAAACAGAATGGTTGCGTAGGTGTTATATGCCGGCCAGTAACTGGAAAACGCACGTTCCGGATCGGTGGGAAATTCATCTTCATAGCCGGATAACCCGTCGCCGTCTACATCATTAGCTTTTTTCGTGGGCACTACGTTTCCTGTTTCAATGGCATCATAAGGACTGGCTGTTACATAAAAAATAGCGTCGTTGAAATCGTTATCTCCGCCGGGTCGGGAAATGTCTTCAAAACTCAGCAGGAGGAGTTCCCGCTCTTCATCTTCGAGTAAAATGACATGTTGATTGTACACTTCTTCGGTGAAATCGTTGAAATCGTTAATTGAAAATTTCACATCGTCCACATCGTTAATCGACCTGCTTCTCCAGTTCCAGGCATTAGGCATCAGGAACCACGCAATGGATGTACCTGCACTGAACGAGCCCAGGTATACTTTATCACCCATGTACAATCCTCCGCCAGAGCCGGCAAACGATACATTCGGGAATACCACATGCAAACTGTCGATATCATCCAATGAGGCCGGCGGGTTATCGGTATCAAAACTGAAATACCCAAGCACATTTCGATAGCCTGCACCCTCGTGAACAAAGGTTACCCACACTTCTGCACTATCGTTGATGATGGTGTTCATATCCAAACCATTCAGATACTCCGAGCTATACGTGGGAACGGGCCTTCCTTCCGGTAAGGAGACCGCGATGTCATTGATCAGCGACTGATCCAGTTCGTCTCTCTCATCCATCAGGTAATCCGGTACTCCACTTCTATTCCAGCTTCCCATAGGATGTAGGTTATCGAGCGGAATGTTTTTTGATTTTGCACCCGATTCCCCGGAAGCACCTCCCATTTCAAACATATAATCTCCATTTCCTGATATACCAGTGGGTACCGTATATACCGTGGAGCTACTTCTCTCGATATCGAGCGTTAGCAGATCCGACTCCAGCAGATAGGTACCTAAAAAGGACGTTTGGTCTCCGTGAGTCTGGTATACTTTTGCCAGATGGTTGGTCCGGGTTGATGGAAACATCAGGTCAACAGGTTCAGAAGTCAGGAAGTTGAAGGAATAGGGTACCTGAATCTCCTGAAATGTTGGAGGTTCTTCGACGTCCAGGTCTCCGATTACGTGCTCACAATTTGTGAACATAACAAGCATAAGTAGTAAGCATAAATATTTCATAGCGTTTAGTTATTTAGATGTGCGCCTATTTTCTATGGTAAACTTAGTAGCTGAGCACCTGGCATTATTGAAAGACTCGATGAATGCAGGTTTTCATCGATGAATGAGAAATACGGTCGATGAAAGGGAGTGAGGGTATTTGAACCAGCATCCAGGGCTTCCACAGGCTATACAGATAAAAAAGCCCGGGTTGTTCACGCCCGGGCTTCTGCATAATTAGGAGTACCATTTAAGGTCTGCCTAAAACATAGGGATACAAAGCTACACGATGAGCTTTTTATCGATGAACAATGAAATACATCGTTAAGATGTATGCCTGATCAGATTAAATTAATGGTGCGGTATAAGCGCTGGCGGTAGGTATTACCAATAGGTATCATCTTATCCCCTAACACGGCTGTGCCTTCTTCTATAGAATCCAGTTGGTGCAGGTTGATGATGTGAGATCGATGAACCCGTACAAAGTTACGTTTCGGAAGGCGGGCTTCTATACCGTGCATCGTTGACAAAGCATGGTACTTACCCTGGTCGGTGTGTATGATGATGTAATCTGCCATGGCCTCAATATTAATCACCGAGTGCAGCATCACCTTTGTGATTACCCCATCCTTTTTTATGAAGATGTAATCTCTTGCCTCTTTAACCCCTCCTGCCTGTTCAAAACGTGTCCTGGCTTTGTCGACAGCCTGTAAAAATCGGGCTTTTTCTACCGGTTTCAGTATATAGTCTGCGACATCATACTCGAATGCCGTGGTAGCATGTTTGGCATTTCCGGTAATTAAGATGATCTGCGGTTTTTCACGAAGTGATTCAATGAGCTCAAGCCCGGTCATTTCCGGCATGTTAATATCCAGAAAAATCAGATCCACAGGCTCGTCTTTTAATACTTCAACCGCTTCTATTGCCGACTCGCATACACCGAGCAGTTCAAGCCCGGGCACGAATTGTACCAGTTCTTTCAGGATTGTTCTGGAAGCAAAATCATCATCTACAATAATACAATTCATAGCCCTCTGTATACGTTCGTTCAGCCTGTTATGCGTACAGCCCGTTCCCAGTTCACTTGTTGTTTACCACTCAGGTATCGGAACCAGCCTGCAATAGCGCTGATATGCATAAAGGTAAAGTAAACAATCAACAACAATAATTTGGGTAGATTTTTTTTGTTGGTGTAAATGGAAAAAATGGTGAGCCCAAGCGCAACGCTGCCCAGAATAAAGTAGATCGCAAAAAGGTTACTTTGAGTAACCAGCATAGCCGAGCATACATAGCTCACCAAAAGTGCAAGGGGAGCTATCGTCCATCTGCTTACACGGTGAACCAGGAAACAAAACGATTTAAAGCCGAATCGGGAAAAGTTAAAGAGCGCTCTGCTCCGAACCGAAGCCTGAAGACCACCCGCACATATTCTAACTTTTCGTTTCCATTCCTCCAGATACGAGGTTGAACCATATTCTGTAGCTACCGCTTTCTTCTCGTATGCTACCCGATATCCCTGTTCAATGACTTTACTGGACAGCATAAAATCATCCAGAAGGGTATCGGCAGGTAATGTTTGATAGAGCGCTTTTTTTATGGCAAACAGTTCGCCGGCCACTCCTATTACCGTTGCAACGTCAGAATCGAGTTTCTTCAACCAGCTTTCGTATTTCCAATATAACCCTTCACCCTGGGCTGATTCCCCGTCCGCTTTGGCAAGTACGCGTTTTTCACCGGATACCATCCCGACATCTTCGTGTTCAAAGTGTTCGGCTATGTGTAACAGGGCGTCGTCGTTTAGGGTGGTATTTGCATCGGTGTACACCAGGATGTCGTTGCCGGCGACCATAGCGGCCCGATCCATAGCGCTGATTTTGCCTTTCCTGGGTGCTTCGTGCATAAAGATAATCTCATCTCTGAACGCAGAGGCAAAAAGAGGAGTGTCATCTGTAGAGCCATCGGTAACCACGATAACTTCCAGCTTTGATTTGGGGTAATTTAAGTTGAGGCTGTTATCAATTTTCTGTTCAATCCAACCTTCCTCGTTATAGGCCGGAATAATCAGACTTACAGAGGGTAACCCGGATTCAGTGGATTCATGATTGGCCTTATTACGACGGACAAACGAGCGTATGATGTATAAAATGGGTCCGTATAGTCCGTAAATGAATACAATGAGTGAAATACAGACAAAGAATACTGTGGCTAATATCATCATGACTTACCCCGCAACTTTTAGATTGAGTTGATGCTCTGAGCCAACGACATTCCGGAAATAAGCCAGTGTTTTTCGTAAACCATAACTCCTTTTAACCCGGGGTTGCCAGTCCAATACCCGTTTCGCTTTTTCAATATTGGGTTGTCGGACTTTTGGATCATCACACGGCAGATCTTTGTATATAATCTTGCTGGAGCTTCCGGTTAATGCAATGATCTCCCTGGCAAAATCCAGAATGGATACTTCTTCGGGATTTCCAATATTCACTGGCTCGTTCTCATCAGACATAGCCAGTCGGTAAATTCCTTCAACCAGGTCGGTCACAAACGTAAAGGACCGGGTCTGGGAGCCATCACCAAAAACGGTTAGGTCTTCTCCTCGTAAAGCCTGCCCCATAAACGCAGGTAGTGCACGACCATCATTAATTCTCATTCTTGTACCGTAGGTATTGAATATGCGAACAATGCGTGTTTCCACTCCATGAAACCGGTTATAGGCCATGGTCATTGCTTCAGCAAACCGTTTGGCTTCGTCGTACACTCCCCGGTATCCTGTGGGGTTAACATTACCCCAGTAGTCTTCTTTCTGTGGATGTATCAGTGGGTCTCCATATACTTCACTTGTGGAAGCCAGCACAAAACGGGCTCCTTTATCTTTTGCCAGTCCAAGCGCTTTATGCGTTCCCAAAGAACCCACTTTCAACGTTTGGATGGGCATTTCAAGATAGTCTACCGGAGATGCCGGTGATGCAAAATGCAAGATCAGGTGAAGGTCACCCGGAACATGAATAAATTCGGTTACATCTTGCTTTATAAAGGTGAAGTTGTCGTTTCCAAGTAAGTGTGCAATGTTGTCTACCGACCCGGTAGAGAGATTATCCATTGCAATGACGTCCCAGCCTTCGGCTATAAACCTGTCGGACAAATGAGAGCCCAGAAATCCAGCTCCACCGGTGATTAATACTCTTTGTTTTATCATGACTTAGCTCCTTTTTTTATTTAAAACTAAGCCGTGACTTTGGCTTTTGGTGCGCTTTTCGTTGAGCATGCCTCATCCGTCGATGAAGTTTCCTTTTTATCAGACAAAACATGTTTCATCAGGCCAGTCTGGTATCCACTCGGATTACTTATCTGCCAGAACCATGCATCTGCACACATTTTTTCCAGGTCGTGCTCTGCTTTCCAGTACAGCTTTTTGTAAGCAAGGGCAGGGTCTGCCCAAATAGCTTCAGCATCTCCTGGTCTTCGTTCATCGATGGTGTACGGAATGTGTATACCGCTTACTTTTTCAAAGGTCTTTATCACTTCCAATACCGAGTACCCCTTACCTGTTCCAAGGTTGATCGCTGTAAACCCTGGATTAGATATGGATTCCAGCGCAGCGAGATGACCTTTAGCTACATCGGTTACATGAATATAATCCCGGACACAGGTGCCATCGGGCGTGTTATAATCCCCACCGAAAACGGATAGCTTATCTTGTTTTCCGGATGCAACTTTAGCAATAAGTGGCATTAAATTGGTCGGGATTCCGGATGGATCTTCACCAATTTCTCCGGATTCATCTGCTCCTATCGGATTGAAGTACCTCAGAGCGGTTACATTCCATTCCTTATCGGTGGCACATACATCTTTGAGTACTTGTTCCACATATAGCTTGCTCCTTCCGTAGGGATTCGTTGGTGAAAGCGGATGTGTTTCCTTTACCGGACTTTTATCCTGGTTGCCATATACAGTACACGACGAGCTGAATACCAGATTCTTTACCCCGTGTTTTTGCATGACCTCGACGAGGGCAATACTCCCTCTCAGGTTGTTGGAATAATACGATAAAGGATCTTCCATCGATTCGCCTACGGCCTTGTATCCGGCAAAATGTATAACGCTATTAATGTCGTATGCATCGAAAAGCTTATCCAGTTCATGGTGATCACGAATATCTATAGGTCTGAAGTTCATGCTACAATCACTGATTTTTGTGATTCTGGAAACAACAGATCGCTTACTGTTCGCGAGGTTATCAATCCCGATAACCTCATATCCTTCTTTTAGCAGTTCCACTATGGTATGACTGGCGATATAACCGGTAGCCCCGGTTACAAGACAAACGGTTCTACACATAAGGCTCCTCAATCATTACAGGTGCAACCGTTGAACGGCCAACACTGGTATACTCCACGGCGTGTCGGGCCATTTTATCCAAATCGTATAGATTTCGTCCATCAAAAATGATGGGTTCGTTCATGTACAGATCGAATTTGAACGGATCAAAGTTTCTGAACTCAGCCCACTCGGTCGCTATGATTAATGCATCCA
Source organism: Bacteroidota bacterium (assembly GCA_039819115.1). Classification (GTDB taxonomy): domain Bacteria; phylum Bacteroidota; class Rhodothermia; order Balneolales; family Balneolaceae; genus JBCBST01. The sequence goes on along the minus strand of JBCBST010000018.1, from coordinate 19,350 downwards.
CATCTGTGATGGCAGCAACGGCATTTTCCACATACGACGTGTTTTCATTAACACGGTCTGTTGCTGCTGCTGCAAACGAATCCATAGCTTCGGGATCAAATGCTTTAAATGTGGCTCCTCTTTTGGCCAATTCATTCATCAAATACAGAGCCGGGGCTTCCCGCACATCATCGGTTTCGGGTTTAAAGGCCAATCCCCATACTCCAAAGGTTTTACCGCTGAGATCTTCACCTAACCTGGAAAGGATTTTGGGTACCATCGACACCTTCTGTTCTTCATTTACCCGCATGACAGAGTCCAGGATTTTAAAATCATATCCATTCTGATTAGCCGTGTAGTGGATAGCCTGTACATCTTTAGGAAAACAGCTACCTCCATATCCTATTCCGGCAAACAGAAAGCGTTTACCGATACGAGAGTCGGTGCCTATTCCCCGTCGGATATCATCGACATTACCACCCACTTTCTCGCAGATATTTGCAATCTCGTTCATGAATGTAATCTTCGTAGCCAGTAATGCATTTGCCGCATATTTGGTCAACTCAGAGCTTCGCTCGTCCATGATGATGATTGGGTTCCCGCTTCGTACAAATGGAGCGTATAAGTCTTTCATGATCTGGGCGGCCTGATGGCTTCTGGTGCCCACTACAACCCGCTCGGGCTTCATAAAATCGTCAATAGCCGCTCCTTCCCGCAGGAACTCGGGGTTAGATACCACATCGAAGTCTACGGTTGCGTTCTTTGAAATACAGGCGCTTACCCGATCGGCTGTTCCAACGGGAACGGTGCTTTTATTTACAATTACGGTATAGTCTGTAAGCATAGATCCCAATTGCTCGGCCACATATAGTACGGCAGTGAGATCGGCCTGGCCATTGGCACCCGGAGGTGTGGGAAGGCATAGAAATATGATTTCCGCTTCCTGTACGGCTTCATTCAAATTAGTGGTAAACGTGAGCCGTCCTTCTTTGATGTTCCTGTTAAACAAGGCTTCTAATCCGGGTTCATAAATGGGTACCTCCCCATTTTGCATCCGTTCAACCTTCAGTTCGTCAATATCTACACAGGTTACTTGGTTGCCCGTTTCAGCGAAACATGTTCCTGAAACCAATCCTACATATCCTGTTCCTATTACTGTAATCTTCATTATCGTTGTGTTTGTTTTTTTAATTCGGTTCTAATCTATCCGGCTTTCAGGTTGGTTTCGGCTGGAAATCGATCAAGTCTTTTTTTTAGCCGACCAATAGCGAATGGAATCGATCAGAGAAAAGCGATGTCTTTGCCCTCTTCTGCATGCCACACTATGAGGTCTTTGTACAGAGACTTTCTGGCCTCGTTTCGGAAGGAAAGAAGCAGTAGCAGGCGCGACATCCACCATACCCGGTTGTGGTATTGAATGAGCGTGTTTCGATCGAAATGCTTCTTCAGGAACAGATACAAACCTTTGTAGTTCATGATGAACATCCGGGCGCTGGCCTGTATGGTACTTTTTCCTTCCAGGTGTATGATTTTGCAACTGTTAAGGTATACCTTGTCCCACCCGGCCTGTCCGATTCTGTAGCATAGATCGATTTCCTCTCCATAGATAAAAAACCGGGGGTCAAAGAGTCCGATTTGGTCAATCACCTCTCTTCTGATGAGCAACGCTGCACCCTTGGCCCAGTCGATGTATTGAGACCTGTGATGGTTGACCATTCCCGGCAACCACCTGGTCAGTACCGGGAACCGTGCGATAACCGGGTTCATGAACCGATTATCGAATAAGGACCCATAAAAGGAATAGAACTTGCGTATGGAGCGTTGCAACGATCCATCTTCATACAGCAACCGGGGCGAAACCAACCCCATGTTTGGAGCATCTTGCATGAACCGGACCATACGGTCCACGGAATCATCCACAAGTATGGTATCTGGGTTCAGAAGGAAGATGAAAGCCCCCTTTGAGTAGCGGTATGCTTCATTGTTCCCTCGGCCGAACCCTATATTCTCGGCAGAAGCAATAACTCTGGTATGCCTGTATCTGTCCGTCAGTTTTTCTACTGATCCGTCATCGGAAGCATTATCGAATACGATGATTTCATACGGGGTGGAAACATGCTTCTGGATACTCTGAATAGCCTGATGGACAAGCTCTGCTACTTTATAATTAACAATCAGGAAGCTTACTACAGGCGAATCCATTGTCCCAGCTCCTTTGAATATTTCTTTACCAGCCTAGCCGGATTACCAATAGCCATGTGATTGTTGGGTACATCTTTGGTTACTACAGAACCGGCACCAATCACCACATTATCTCCTATAAACACTCCCGGCAGGATGCTCACATTAGCCCCGATAAAACTGCCTTTTCCGATATAAGTCGGGTTAATAGAAACCCCCTGGTCTTTTATCGAAGTACCAAATTCATGAAAATTATGATCGAGACCGGTAATCAAACAATGCTGCCCGGTAATGGTGTCGTCACCAATTTCAACAGGCCCCATAACGACACTCCCTATTCCAAGGCGCGCGTTCTTTCCAATCTTCACTTCTCCAACGCCGTTGTTCACTACCGAGTAATCTTCTATGGTAGTACCTGAGCCTACTTCGAAGGGATTAAATGGAAAGACATCCATTCGGGCCGATCGCTTTATTCGGGCTGAGCGTGCAACATGATGAAAGAACGGGTTTATGAAGGGGCGTACAAACCATCTTGGTTCTGCCTGATGTGCCGGAACCAGGATACGGTGTATAAGTTTTTTTATTCCGAGATTGGTATTCAGCCAGTTCTTAATGACTGAAATCGCTGATTTATTTTGAGTATAACTAATATCTGATATGGTTCTCATAGGTCTGGTGTTTGTTGTTTTACCTGAATCTATGAGCTCAAAACAGGACCTGGTGAGGTTTCTCGATAAGCTTTATTCCATCATCGATGAACGAATTAAGTGCTCGACAAATGGTTTTGATTCCAGGTAGACAATCAGCTCCTCCCAGCCCTCAATCCGGTGTTGCCAGGTATTCCTGCTGGCGAAATCCGCTCGCATTCGACGGCATTCTTCGTTATCGGAGTGTACCGCATGGTGTATAGCCTCCGCAGGTGAGTCAAATTCATCGTCAATGGTAATCAGGTCGTTAAAACCGGATAAATCGGAAAACCGGGTTGTTACTATCGGTTTACCTGTTGACAGGTACTCATTGATTTTTAGCGGGTAAATATGATGGGTGAGCTCATTCTTCAAAAACGGAATCAGGAGCACATCAGCATGTTGAATATAAGCCGGTAACACCTCATAAGACCGGGGTCCCAAAACGTGAACATTATCGAGAAGCTCCAGCTCTCCTCCCCCATAATAGGTTGGATGTGTTGGTCCCACGAGGTAAAGCTGAGCCTCCGGGTTATTCTGTGCGATATGCATCAAAAATGCATAGTCGATCCGGTGCCCGATACTTCCGGTATACACCATCTTCAGACGGCCGTCTTCTTTAAATTCTGGCGGTCTGTTCTGCCTGACTGAAAAGTGATTAAAATCGGCTGCATTTGGGATGCATTCCACGCGGGAAGTGTGTTCTGAAAGTCTTCTTCGGAGCGGTTCTGATGTCGTGATCACAAAATCTGATTGTGCACACGCTTCTTTTTCGGCACGCACTCCATGTTTAGCGATGTAGGATTCGCCCTCAATCAAATCCACACAATGATAGATTTTATACAGGCAGTTTAACCTGGATTGAAACGAAAAGAACACAGGATCAAAACTATTCACATATCCAAAACTGGAAATACCCTGATCCGTTAATACCTGGTCTATGTTCTTCCAGAGTTTCTGTTGGTACTGCTTCAGCAAAGCACGATACACTATACCCTCGCTTAACGCATTAATCGGAAGGATGTACGGAGGATGAATAACGGTAAAGTCTGGAAATTCCTCAAAGGGCTGATTCATCCTTGCATCCACCCTTTTCAAACGCTGCGTTTTTGTGTGAGAACGGATGGTATCCACCCAACTAAACGGATGTTCGATGTAGAAGACCTTTCTCTTCCTTGAGAGCAGCTTTGCAACCGTGAGTGAGGTTGAGTTATAAGCCGCATCCCACTTAGGTAAGGCTTGAAATACAACAGGCTCGTTCATACCTGCCTCCATTTTTTATGTTCTGCCAGATACTCGGGTAGCAGGATCAGTAAATAGATCCAGCATGAAACGGTAAGCGCGACCGACCGCATACATAACATCGGTCGTAACAGGTAAGAAAGGTTACTTTTCATGGTAAGCCACTGATGTTTCAAAAACACCTCCACATAAATCGTAACCCATGGATTCGGTGTTCTCCATTTCTGATAGGCGTTCTTTTGCTTTCGGAAGAGCAAAAACTCAGATCGCAGGAATTTCATCCTTTTTAACTGAGAACGAAATGAAACATTGATAGCCGGATGGTACACCCGTACGTTTGGATCGTGTTTTACCTCTGTAATTTCATGTGCTTTCCAGGCCAGGTCGGTGTCTTCGTTGTGTGGAAATGGAAAATGTGTATCAAATCCTCCCAGCGACCTGAAGGTAGCTGTCTTATAAGCCGCATTACAGGTTGGAACCACATGACACCATGTTGAACATTCAATTTGATGGGTGAAAGGGTGTATTTCCGCTTTGTTGGAATAAGTAGACCCATGTAGTACCTGTAAGGAAGAATCTTGTTCAAAGGCGTTCACAATACATTCAAGCCAGTCATTATCTACGATACAATCATCATCCGTAAACGCAATGATGGCAGAACGGGCATGTTCAACTCCCAGGTTACGTGCGGCAGCGGGACCTCCGTTTTGTTTGTGAACTACCGTTAGCTGGACATCATCATGCGGCCAGTTATCGAGGACTTCCCGGGTATGGTCCGTAGAACCATCATTTACAATAATGACTTCGAACTCTGATGCGGGTAGCGTTTGATTCTTAAAGGCTGATAACTGTTGCTCCAGTAAATGAGAACGATTATAGGTAGCCATTACGATAGAAATCTTTGGATTCATGATACTTCCTTCCTCATGCTAGTTTTTTTGTGTTTTTCATCAACAACCTGACCAGTACTGTTAATCGCCTGGATAGGGTTGCCGCACTTTCCACAAGTTGACTGGAGAATGTTCTTTTTAAAATGATCTGGATAGCTACTAATCCTGCTAAGTCTGTTGCAATCGGGGCTAATACAGCACCCCAAACTCCCAGACTGGCTATGAAGATGTACGAAAGCAGCAGGTTAACTACAGAGTTTGCGAGAACAAGCTTGGTTACTAAATCCGGGCGGCCTGCCGCCTGACACACACTCCCAAAGGCATGTCCGTATGGGGAGATAAAGGCTCCGGCTATAATCAGTACCACAAAGAAAGGCAGGGCAGGTATGAACTCCATCCCATGCAGAAGTACAATCCCCAGGCTGCCGAAGGAGATCAAAACAGCTACATAGGGGATAAATCCCGCCTGCATCCAGGATAAAGCCCTTCTGTAAAAATGAAACATAGCACGCGTAGTACCCTTCTGTACCAGTTCACACGCTTTGGGATATAACAGACCCTGATAGGCGGAGTTAGGCAGGTAAATAAGATTGGCATACCTGGAGGCGATGCCTACCAGAGCAGACTCGGTATACCCAACTAAACCGGCCGTAAACAGTATGTATGCTCTGGATGAGATGGTGCCAAAGAGTTCACGAAGTAACCCATTCATGGCAAAGTTCAGATAACCTTCCGGCAGGCGTAAACCCGAACGGTGCATCGGCCACGAAAGCGTGTTGTGCATCAGGTTCTGCCAGCATAAACCCACCCAATAAGCGACACCTAATACGATTGGAAGTTGTCCCAACATCAACTGGGCAGAATAGGCATACATCCAGATCATGATCATAATATTCAGTAACACCACATTACTGTTGATCATACTTTGCACATCCAGCCTGGATTGAGAGATAAACTGGAACAGCCTGAAGAGTGCCTGTGGAAGTGCCAACCATAGATAATTGGTCAGAAGCACCTTAAGCACTTCATCGGAAATGAACATAGCTCCCAGTGCAGATATTCCTCCAAGCAGACCTTCGATGCCTATGGTGATCAGGATGGAAATGCGATACACTGAAAATCTCTGTTCCCGGGAAACACCGACTGAGAACTTCATTAAACTGGTCTGGGTAATACCTTCCCGGAATTTAGTACCCACAAAAAGAAGCGTGATAAACACAATCCAGGCGCCGGCTTCTTCCAGCGAATACATGAACGTAACCAGTATTAGAAGCATCGAACCTATAAAAAACTCAATGCCGTTGTTTATAATGGCGAGCATCCCTTTTTTTGTCATGATACTCTCCGTTGCAGCCTGACATTACTAAGTGCTTTTTCAAATACAGCCAGGTGCTTTTCTGCACTTTTCTGCCATGTAAACTCCGATGCTCTTTGTACAGCCCGTTGTTCAAGATCTTTTTTGAGATTGGGCTGCCTCATAACCGTTTCAACGGCCATGGCCAGTGTGTGGGATTCCGGAGATACAGTAATGGCTCCATATCCCAATACTTCCTCAAGAGATCCGGCCTTGCTTGAAACCGTTGCAGTTCCGCATGCCATGGCTTCTAAGGGCGGAAAACCGAACCCTTCATACTTTGATGGGTATAGAAATAAATCGGCGCCTGCATAAAAGGAACGAAGTTCATCATCGGGTATAAATCCTTTGAAGGTTACCGATTGTACATTTAAAGACTTGACCAATTCCGGAAGAACCGTATTCTCGGGATAGCCCCCTCCTATTTCCATATTGAAATTCAATCCTCTTTGCTCCAGGGTGTGAGCTGCATGGATCAAAAGCTCTGCATTTTTATGTGCCCCGGATAATCCTCCCACATAGCGAATGGTAAATATATCGTTCTTCTTTTTTTGTTTATCCGGGTAGAACATGTGGTGATTGATCCCATTATGCACCACCTCAACACGATCCGGTTCAATGCCTGTATACATCACCAGATCCTTTTTTGAAGCCTCGGAAACAACAAGAATGTTGTAGGAATGTGAAATAGCAAATTTCAGCTGCTGTCGATACACATTAAAAGCGATACCGGAAGTTGGATACATAAAGGGAATGGCATCGTGTACATTCGTAAATAGCAAATACGGTTGTTTAGGTACATGCCAGAAAAAAGAAGAAGCCGCATCCACATAATCGGCCAGAAACACATCAGCCTGGAGGGATTTAAGGGCTTTTGCCAGGTAAACAGGGGCTACATAATGCCTCAGATTCCGGAATGACCGATGCGGATACACATCAAAAACGCGGGAATCAGGGCTATCTTTCCGGAGTCCGTGAACCTGGTGCGGAGTGTTCGCAAGGTGTTGTCCTAATTCGTTGGTATAGCGCCCAATACCACATCGTGTATTTGCGCAGGAAAGTAATTCTATATGCATGGTCGCTGTATTTATTTACGACCAATCTATCCGCTTTACTCGTTCTGGAGGTCGGTTTATCGACCGAAGTGCAGATTCTTCAGACGAACTAACTCAGCGTTCGATAAATACGGAGGGTCTCGTTAACCGTATGCTTCCAGGTGAATTGTGCCGCCCTTGCCATTCCCTTTCTGATATATTCTTCTCTTACCTGCTGGTCATTGATCATCGTAAGCATTTTGTCTTTTAGATCGTCTGTATCATAATTAAAAAACAGGGCTCCATCTCCGCTGGTTTCCGTAAGTGCCCCTCCTCGTGCTGATAAAACCGGGGTTCCACAAGCCATGCTCTCCAACGGGGCTAAGCCAAAACCTTCATACCTGGAAGGAAACACCATGCAATGCCCGCTTCGGTAAAAATCGGCCATCTCCTCATCCGGAATAAAACCGGTAAAGGTGATGTTATCTATACCTAATTCTTTTGCCATAGCGGGGTATTCGGTGCGTTCGGGATGTGCTCCCGATAGGATGAGTTCGCACTCCGGCGATATCTTCTCAACTTCTTTAAATGCTGTTAATAGAAGGCCCACATTCTTCCGTTCGCCTAAGCCGCCGGAATACACAAACCGAAATCGTTCGGCAGGTCGCTTTTGATCGTTCTCTAAGGGATAAAACTGCTCATGGTTTACTCCATTATATACTACATGAACCAATGAATCCGGATACCCTGCATATTCCAGGGCATCCTGCCTGGCCTGTTCAGAAACCACGATAATAGGAATCTCACGTTTCCTGAACGTTTGGATTGACCTGGCGTAATAATCAATATATCGCTGGCCTTTATGCTCCGGCAGATGAAGCAACGATACATCATGCATCGTTATGATCCTGGGATTTTTCTTGTACGAAGAGATCGCGAGTCCCGAAAGAAACCAATGCGCATGCAGTAGATCTCCCTTGTTCACCCGCAGAGATCTGCGGATAAAGTAAGGCAAAAGATAAGGATGAAGGTTTCTTAAACTCCTATATCGGTATCCGCGAACCCAGTCTTTGGTGTGATATACTTCGTCGCTGTGTCCTTTTTTCCAGGGTTTATGAAACGTGTTCAATACTCCTTTTTGGGCCATCCCATCGGCCAGTTCCCATCCATATCTCCCAATACCGGATAACAAATGCTGACAGGTAATCTCATGTACATTCATCGGTATTCACTTTTTGGATATTTGGAAGTCGAATCAGTATGGCTAACAGTATCCAGAGCAAAATATTCATAGGAAGTTTCCCATTTATGTCCTGGGCATACTCAATCAGAAACAAGGTTGATAATCCGGAAAGAAGAGCCAGTCCTAATACTCTTAGCGAAGGATTAGTTAGCTTTTTGAAGCTCATTAAACTTAAAAAAAACAATCGAATCAACAAGATCATATATAGAATGAATCCAACCCAGCCCAATTCCACGGCAACACGCATGTATCCGGCATCGGGAGCAAATTGTGCTAACTGTGTATACGGTGAAAACCGCATACCCCAAACCCCTGTTGATCCAAGCCCACCACCAAGCGGATGCGAATAAATAAAAGGCATAATTGCCTTGCGGTTATTCTCGCGTACCTGGAACGAAGCATCTTCTTCTGTTTTAAACACCGATTGAATACGCTTAACATGGTAGTTGTTGGTGGGCATCATAATTACGACAAGAAAAATGATCCCCAGACCTGCTGAAAGTGCATAAAGCTTAGGTTTACGTTCTAGTACGACCATCGCTCCAATAGCCAGTGGGATGACGATATAGGCTGTCCGGGTACCGGAGAAAACCATAGCGGTAAACGCTGCAAGAGCAAGTACCAGGTACACGTATCGAATCCGTGTTTTTAGAAAAACGCCAAGCAGCAAAAAGATCATCCCGAAAATGGTGACCACAACGCCATATTGAGCCGGAGAAGTTAAGGTTCCAAAAATCCTCCATCTTCCCTGTATATACACCAGGTGGATAGCATCAGCCGCCTCGAGATACTTCATTTCAAAATCAAAATACCCATTCACATGCTGTATTAATCCCCAAAGGATGGTGATGGTGATCCCGGCAGTAACAAATGCCCATACCTTGCGCAGGTCTGCCGGAGTTTTAAGCATATTCATCGCAATAAAAAACAAAAAAGGATACGCCACGGCAGGCCGCATCACATAAAACCAGGCTACCCTCGATGCTGCAACCGGATTACCAACCTGCAACACATGATAAACAACCCAGATAAGTACCACATACTTACCTGGTACATTAAAGTAACTCCAGTCTCTATGCTTCAATGCCCGTAATGCCACTCCAAGTGCACCTGTTAACAGCATGGCATCCATGAGTAACCCAATGGGAACCCCTTTTACACCCATCAAGAAGGGACCAACGAATATGGAATATAAAATAGCAATGGGGATCAGATAGCGCTCATCGGTCAATAGCAGATAGCCTACAGGAATAGCTATGAGTAAACCGGTAACAAGAATAACTCCTTTCAAACCAAGAATGTAGATGGCACCCGTTACCACCACCAGACCAGCAATGCTAAGCGCAATAAGCAGGTTTTTGCGGTTTCTGGACCGCTTATCCGCCTGAGTAGCACCATTTTTTATGTGGACCTGGGAATTCATTTATCAGCACGGGTGTGTATAAATGATCCCGATGCTGAACCAGATCCATGCAACGCCGTCCATCCGTTCCGCAAGGCTGTACCTGCCATCGGAAGCATCTGACGTACAACCATTCTGAACGCATCTTCTTTTAATAAAAACAGGGAAATAGCAACTACGGATATCACAGCAGATACTGCCAGAACAGGAGCATGAATCCACCCCATCCAATACGCATATAGATCGAATGGAGTCAATAAAACGGAAGCAACGATCTGGAATGACCGGGGTGGTCTCCATAAACTGATTCCATAATCCACAAGGGATGAGTCGCGGCTTGTTAATAACTTCCGGCCATAGTGATAGGCATTATAATATTGATTTCCGAACCAGCGTAATCGCTGCCGGTTAAACGATGCGGCTTGATCCGTTTTCTCGTCGAGCACAACGGCGTCCTCATCATATGAAATCTGTAAGTCATCCTTCATGAGCATCATGTGAATCAGAAGCTGTTTATCCATACCCGGTGCTTTTTTATCGAGTTTTAAAACGGCATTTCTGAAAAGATTCGTATCCAGAAGCATTCCACTTCCACTTAGTTCAGGATGAAACCCCATCACGGCCTTTGATCTTCTCAACATATAATCATTCAGGCGCTCTGACAACCCATCAAACAGGGAAGTTGATGTTTCTTTTGCATAGGACTTCCTCCTGCTAAGGCCCACATCATGCCCCGCAGAACGCGATGCAATCAAACGTTGCAGGGAATACTGATCCATAAAATTATCCGGATCAAGAAGTAAAACAGAGTCGAACGATTGGCCCAGTGTTTCTATATGCCGTACCGCGTAAGCCAAGGCATGATGATAACTATTGCCGGACAAGTGACTAAAGGACTCTGCCTTATGATAGTCTGCAATACGAGCCAGTTCGGCATCAATCGCAGAATCAGCTTCTTGCGAGAGCACTAAGACTTTGACGTTCTTATGCTCAAGCTCTTTCTTTTGTCGGTTAAGGTTCATTACTGCATCGGCTCCTGGTTTATACATAGGAAAAAACACCAACACGTCATGATCTGAATCGGATAATGTTGTATCCGGAGAGGTATAAAACCATGCGATTCCAATGGTAAGTAGCATATACACTGCGTAGAACAGAACGATTGATGTTAAGGCTATATAAATCATCGTGCCACCTCAAGAGTTTTTGTTTTAAACTGCAGATTCAGCATTCGTTTGGTCCAGATTCTCAGGAGCGATCGGTTGCGCTGTACTTCTACCCCGCTGTCTTCAAGGTAATCCAGTTGCACGTTATTCAGAATAGTGATTGAATCGTGTTCAGAAATCCTGTCCAGTACATACGAATCGCAGTTGATAGGTGCGCGACCTGAATGATACATCCAGATAAAGATCTTTTCCGGTTTCAGCCATTTCTTCCAGCATGTAATCAGTGCGGCAGGAGGCAGAATGGTAATGTTCAGTTTCGGGGATGTTGATTCTTCATCGAGGGCAATCAATTCTTCTGACTCCTCAAAGTCATCCACACAACGTACCGATGTATTGTATCCCAAACGGTCCATTTCGGTATGTAGACGAGTAGCCATGCGATGCTTACCCTCACCAGCCATAGATGAAAGAAGCACCACTTCCTTTTCGTTAAATTCTGCATAGTTATGAACCTGAATGGCAACCGACTTTACCTGTTGTACATGCAACACATTCAGATAGTGGGTCAGTTTTTCGTCCGACGTTTCTTCGGCTGACAACAGCTCAGGTAGCGTGGCATAGGGTTCGATATTAAACATCTGCTTAAAATCCCTTGCCGACCATATACCAGCATCCAGGTATTCAATAGCAGCGATCAGAACAATGACGATGATAAAAACCAATAAAGCAGCCAGCACAATCAGGATTTTCCGTTTTGAGGGTACGGGCAGCAAAGGAACATCGGGCGAGTCAATCACCACCAATTCATTTACTCCCGTACCCTGCGCCACGGTTTTAGCCAGATTCAGCTTGTTAACTAAAATCAAAAAGGTTTCCTGGGCCGTGGTAATTTCCCTTTCCAGTGTTCCAATATTCGATTCGAGGGGAGCAAACGTCCGCGCGTATGCGCTGATACGATCTATTTCTGCCTCCACTAATGGAATCAGCTGTTTGGTCATTTCCAGTTCTACCTGGTAGTTCAGATATTGCTGGATCAATTCCTGTCGTGCCCGGCGGATATCAATGGGTACGTCGCCTACATATTCCTGTACAAGATTACCTAACTCCAGACTGGTTGCTTCAATTTGCCGTAAGGTAACGTCCTTCCGCAGCTCAGATGGTGTTTGCTGATCCAGCTGTCGCATACGTTGCTGAAGCTCAATAAAGCGCTCATTTTTGCTCAGATCTACAGGAATTTCATCCTTCACATCCAGCTTGGTTTCGATTTGGAGAATACCCTCTTGCTTTGAAGCAAGCTTCTCAATTAACTCAGCTTTTTGCACTTCCAGTTGAACCATCTGATTTACAATAGCCTTGGTATGCTCGGGTAAATTGATGACGTTATTCCTGATTTTATACCGCTCCAGATCAGCTACTTTCTTGTCCAGTTCTTTTTTCGCCTGGGCTACCAATTTTTCAAAAAGCTTGGTATCAGCCTCCAGTTTTCCTCGGTTTATTTCTTTATTGAGCCGAAGCATGGCATCAATAACCTTCTCTCCCACATAGGATGATACAAAGGGATCTCCGGTGGTTACTTTTAATCGAAGATAGTTTGAAGATCCTTCCCTGTATAAATTGAATAGATCGCGAATGGAATCGTTGGTGAGTCCCTGATCGCGCAGGAAAATAGTGATGGTGGCATCCAGTTCGTTTCGTACATCCAGCATGGTGTGATCCGCAAAAAGAGTATCAATTCGTTCTACTACTGCAAGGGAATCGGTCCAGGGAAATGCATCTGCAGGCGCGTTTAACAGTGTATTCTCCTTTCTCAAATACCCTTGCAGTATAGAAAGCTTTACAAACTCCATCGATTTGTTCGATTTGGTGTGATGAATCAGATCCTGGATGTAAGCTGATATTTCGTGCTGCTTAAACCCTTCGTTGGTGATGCTAAGCCCTTTGTTTGTAGGCAGGTTTAGATACAATGAAGACTCACTTACAAATTGCTTGGTGTCTTTCCCGGTTACATAGAACACGATACATGCTGCAATAAGTGGAAGGAAGATCCAGAGGTACCACTTCTTCCCGATCTGACGGATAATTTGAATGACTAAGCTCATTTCAGGCTCCCTATTTTTAGTCCAAGTTCGTTCTCAAGTAGTGTGAGCATCTTCTCTGCTGCTATTTTGGTCTCATAAAACGCTTCGGTTGCATTATCGATGGAGTTAACAGAATTCAGATAGGTGTCCAGATCCGTTTCCCCGTTTCTGAATCGCTCTTCGATCAGTTTACCCTGTTCTTTTACGGTTTGTAGGGTGGTATACCGAACCTGAGTTTGTTCTACCAAGAGCACATAGTCGTAATAAAAGGACGTGATTTGATTCACCCGCACGTTCTCCAGCCGGGTTTTCTCCAGTTTGATGATTTGTGATTCATGACGGGCACTTCTGATCCGCGAAGGTGTGGTAAAAAACCGTTCGAAATCCAATTGTAAGGAAACACCCAGTGTTGGTAACACCCCTACACGGGTTACATCATTATCAAAATCCTGGTTTACCGAAAGAAACTGAAGCCCCATCCTGAAGCTGGATAACCAACCTAGTTTCTCCCGTTTAATTTTTTCGTCTCTTATAGCCAGCTCATAATTCTGCTGGTCAATTTCAGGTGTATTCAATAAGGCAAGTGCTGCCAGTGAATCGGCCATCTTCCGATGGTGATTGTAATCGAATTCCTGGGCTGTAACATGCATGCAAAGCACGAACAGAAAAAAGGCTGATATGGTCAGTTGTTTATACATTTTCACTTTGGAATAGAGCTGGAATGGTCATGAAGATGATTTTCAAATCGAACAGAACGCCGTACTTTTTTGCGTAGGTGTTATCCAGTTCAATTCGTTGCTGCGGGGTGATTTCACTTTTACCTCGCTGTGTAACCTGCCATAAACCCGTTAACCCGGCAGGAGCTTCGAAACGGAGAGAAGCCTTATCTCTGGTAAGCTGTTCAGCTTCGTATAACGGCAACGGCCGGTTTCCAACCACACTCATATCCCCTTTCAGCACATTAATGAGCTGAGGAAGTTCATCGATACTGGTGTTCCTTAGAAAGCGTCCTACCTTGGTGATACGTGGGTCATTCACAATCTTGACGAAAGCTTCTGTTGTGCTTTTTTGCTTTCTGCGGATGTATAGCCGTTCACAAATGCTCTGCCCGTCATGAAAAAGAACGGGGGAACACGGGTTATCCCGGTTACACGAACAGCACATTTCAGGGGTTTCTTCATCAGCACTGGTGTATTGATTCAGATGTTTGAGGCTATCCAGTTTCTGATCGGCATTAACAAACATGGTCCTGAACTTGTACAGATCAAATATCTTGTAGTGCTGCCCCACCCGCTTGGATACATAAAAAACAGGGCCTTTTGATTCCAGCTTCATCGCGATGATTACCACTAAAAGGACGGGAGAAAGAACGGCCAATGCGGCCAGTGAGATCAATATGTCGAGTGTTCGTTTCATAGCTGAGTATTGAGTTCGCATCAAGAATACCCTATCAGCTATTGCCTTAAGCTCTGTTTTCGATCAAACAGGAAAAACCAAGGATGAATGAGTGGATAGCTCGTTTAATATTCTCCTCACTCCATAAACAGGTATAAATTCCGTCCGTATGCTGTAGATAAGGTCAGTTTTTAGTAAACTTGTTGCCCGTTTTAACTCATTATTCGAAGACTATAATGGCATCAGACCAAGCTAAAATCATTTATACCTACACCGACGAAGCACCTTATTTAGCCACTCATTCTTTTCTACCCATTGTTGAGGCATTTACCAAAGCTGCCCAGGTACAGGTAGAAACACGTGATATTTCTTTAGCAGGACGTATTATTTCCCAGTTCCCCGATTTTTTACCGGAAGCCCAACGGGTTGACGATCACCTTGCTGAGCTGGGTGAACTAGCCAAAACACCGGCTGCCAATATCATTAAGCTACCCAACATCAGCGCCTCTATCCCTCAGATGAAAACAGCAATTGCCGAACTCCAGGCACAGGGATATGCCTTGCCCGACTACCCGGAAGAACCTTCCACAGAAGCCGAACAGGATATCAAAGCACGATATGACCGGGTAAAAGGAAGCGCTGTTAATCCCGTACTTCGGGAAGGTAATTCAGATCGGCGAGCGCCTAAAGCCGTTAAAGCCTACGCCCGTAAAAACCCTCATTCGATGGGAGCATGGAGCTCCGAGTCCGACTCCCACGTATCCACAATGGGTGCCCATGACTTCCGGTCTAATGAACAGTCGGTTACCCTTCTCAACGCAACCACTGTTCGTATAGAGCACGTTGCTGAAGACGGTACCAAAACCCTTTTAAAGGAAAACATTGCACTTCAGGCCGGTGAAATTCTGGATGCTACCTTTATGAGTAAACAAGCGCTGGTTCAGTTTCTGGAACGGGAAGTGGCCGATGCCAAAAGCAAAGGGGTTTTGTTCTCATTGCATATGAAAGCAACGATGATGAAAGTATCAGACCCCATAATTTTTGGTCATGGAGTGAAGGTGTTCTTTGCAGACGTATTTACCAAACATGCCGATACATTCGAAGCGTTGGGAGTGGATGCAAATAATGGGTTGGGCGATGTACTAGCTAAGATCGAGCAGCTTCCAGCTGAGGATAAAGCAATGATTGAAGCCGATATTCAGGCTTGCTATGATCGTGGGCCTGATTTAGCCATGGTAAACTCGCATAAAGGGATTACGAATCTTCATATTCCTTCTGATGTGATTATTGATGCTTCTATGCCTGCCATGATCCGAACCTCCGGATGTATGTGGAATAAAGATGATCAAACGCAGGATACCAAAGCCGTAATACCGGATAGCAGCTATGCCGGGGTATACCAGACCGTTATTGATTTTTGCAAGAAGCATGGAGCCTTCGATCCATCCAAGATGGGTTCTGTTCCGAATGTAGGATTGATGGCACAGAAAGCGGAAGAGTATGGCTCACACGATAAGACCTTTGAAATAGAAGCAAACGGAAAGGTTCAGGTCATTGATGCAAACGACACCGTCTTGCTGGAACATCCAGTAGAGACCGGAGATATCTGGAGAGCCTGCCAGGTGAAAGACGCTCCGGTACGAAACTGGGTAACACTAGCCGTTTCAAGAGCAAAAGATACGGGCGCTCCGGCTGTATTCTGGCTTGATGAAACCCGCGCTCACGATGCAGAACTCATTAAAAAGGTACAAGTGTACCTGGAAGAACAGGATACAGATGGTTTGGATATCCGTATCCTGAATCCGGTAGACGCCACACAGTTCTCCCTGGAGCGGATCATTGAGGGAAAAGACACCATCTCCGTTACCGGTAATGTGCTTCGGGATTACCTTACCGACCTCTTCCCCATCCTGGAATTGGGCACCTCAGCCAAAATGCTCTCCATTGTGCCTTTGATGAACGGAGGCGGGTTATTTGAAACCGGTGCAGGAGGTTCGGCGCCTAAGCACGTACAGCAATTTGTAAAGGAAAACTACCTGCGCTGGGATTCCCTTGGTGAGTTTCTTGCGCTGGCTGTTTCCCTGGAGCATCTCGGTAAAACCTTCGATAACGCTATTGCAAGCCTCCTGGGCGAAGCGCTCGACACAGCAACCTCTGAATTCCTGGATACCAACAAATCTCCAGCCCGTAAACTTGGGCATATTGATAACCGGGGTTCTCATTTTTACCTGGCTATGTACTGGGCCAAAGCGCTGGCCGACCAAACTCAAAACACGACCTTAGCTAATCAGTTTAAGCCCATTTACCAAGCCATGGTCGAACATGAAGACACCATCAACCAAGAACTGATTGGCGTACAAGGTGATCCCGTTGAAATCAACGGTTACTATAAACCGGAAACGGGTTTGGTTGATGCTGCAATGCGACCGAGCAAGACGCTGAATAAGATTTTAGCGACAGTTTTACAATAGTTTTGTCTGTAATTCCTTTTCTTTTTGACAGGTCTAGTGTAAAACGGATGAGGGATCGATGATAATTGCAGGGATATTACTATCGCTTTTCAGTCAGGCTATTTCCATATCTGATTTCGATCATTCCATTCTGGAAAACAGGCTGGAATTCGAATTCAGGATAGCATCAGAAGAACCAATTGATAGTGTTTCTATAAGCTATAGTTCGTATAAAGGCATTATCCCGGTGTTTGATTCTAAGAACGGTTTATTTACGGCGGGAATAGATCTAGATCCTGGTAAAGAACTCACAAATGAGTTGCTCACAATATTTGTACGTAATGTCTCCGGGCTATATGAAGAAGAATCTTTTTTGATAAAAGTTAAAACCGATTTTTTTCTATCGATAAATGGAATAAGGGATGATGAATCCTTTCCAAGAACCTTTATTGTTAACGATTCACTCACTTTTTCAGGTTACTGTGATTTTGGTTGTACCATCAACATATCTAAAGAAAATATGGGTCAAATTGTTTCTTCATCAGATTCAATCTCATATACGTTTTATAACACATTTGAAGGTGGCGGGTTTGAGTCATTTAGACTACAAATAAACGATGGATCAGACCTGGAGACTCTTAGCTTTGAACTGATTTATAAACCAAAAGATATCTTTGCAATATCTGACGTTATTGACATCAGCGATAAGTATATAGTAAGGGCTGAAGACTCCTTTGAGAATTTGCGTTTTGTTTATAAAGCCCTTCAAGTCTATGACAGGAATACATTAGATATCGTTGGTAGAACCAAAAGTCAGTTTATGAATGATGAGGATTTGAATGATGAACATCCCATAGTAGTATTCGATTCTGTAATAGTTGGCTTTGGTGCAATTCGGTATTCTGAAAGACTAATGGTTGCACATTTTTTTGATGATGATGAGTATAACCTTAGTCCTAGATTACAACGATTTTTCTTTTCTGAGAACAGAGAATTTGTTTCAATAAGAGGAGTGATTCAAAAAGCCAGTGAACGACTTGTATATCCTGAAAAAATCAATGCTGCAAACAGGCAAAACGACTATGATGGCATAGATGATTTTGGAAACCTTGCCCAGGTTTTTAAGGACAATGATCAGAGATCAATTTTGCGTGTAAAAAACCTGGAAGAAGTAACATTCCTTTTGACAGACTCAACTAAAACTAAAACGTTTTCCATACCTAAAGTGTATGACGAAAACCTGGTTTTTTCAGAATATTCCAGCCTTACAGAAAAATATTATATAGTTGCTATGATAGATGGCCAGGAATTTGTAATTGATAGCAGCGAAACCGTCTATGGAGAATTTGATTATGCTATCGAAAGAAACTCCATTTATTATATAAAGACCGATACATTTGGAAATAATAATCTTTATTCATTCTCAGAAAACTCTGGTTCTCTTCAGTTAACAACATTTGGAACCTTTGAGTTATTACTTGTAAACATTAATTCACATGAGCAAGCAGTAGTATATAGTCCGGAGAATCACAGATATTATTTTATTGATGATTCTTCCATTGAAGAAATAGTGTTTGAGGAGGAACAGAATATCAAATTCTTTGAAAGCACAGAAGACTACTATTTCTACAGTGACCGAATTTTGGAGATCCGCCCAAAATCATCAATAACCAGCAATGAGAGTAAAAGAGATGAGGATGTTCAAATACCTGATGTCTTTTCTCTTGAGCATGCTTATCCAAATCCATTCAACCCGCAAACTAACATCAAGTTTACGTTATCTAAATCTCTTACTCTTAACTTGAGAGTATATAACAGCTTGGGACAGTTGGTTAGTACAGTAATTGACCGTCAGTATTTTGCAAAAGGTTCACATACTGCATTATTTAATGCAAGTTATTTACCATCTGGATTATATTTTTATACACTTAGTTCTGAGGAGCATTCTATTACAAAGAAAATGGTACTCGTAAAATAGGATCAGCATAAGTTACCTGGGTAAATTATAGTTTCTTCAAAAGAACAAAACTGCTCGTCGTGCTCATCAAACACTCCAGAAGTCTTCTCTGAACCGAAATCAGGTTCCCAGCCCCTTTTAATTCGGAAATTCTGTCCTGATAACGGTGTATGCCTTGTCGATTTTTCTCAACACAAAATGGTATTGAGCGGAAAGAATACGATTTTGATAAAGATTACCTTTTACGATTACCTCACCGTTCTTTTTGAGTTCTAAAATCTCGAGGTTAACCA